>CAOKUK010000386.1 GCA_948472595.1 uncultured Eubacterium sp. | reverse complement strand
CTTCACGCTGACCGTCACCCCATCCCCAATGGGCAGCACGGAGGTGGCAAGCGCCTCCTCATGGGTCAGCGCATACAGATACTCCCGCATCCGCTTATGGATGGTGCGGTCCCTCCTGCCCACGGCAAAACGGGATTCCATCACGGTCCCATCCTGCAGGACGTTGTCCGACACCAGCACGCCGCCAATCCTCAGAAGGCGCATCACCTCCGGCAGGAAATAAATATACTGCCCCTTGGCCGCATCCATGAAGATAAAATCATAGGGCTCCTGCAAGCCCTTCAGCACCCAGGCGGCGTCCCCTTCCAGCAATTGTATCACATGCCCTTTCCCTGCGCGCCGAAAATTCTCTTTGGCAACTGGAATCCGCTTCCCATAATTTTCGATCGTGTCAATGGCGCATGGCGCCGGATTGTAATGCTCCATGAAAAGCGCAGAAAAGCCCACTGCCGTCCCCACCTCTAAAATGCGCCCTGGGCGGTTCATTTCCAGCAGGAGCTTTAAGAGGCTCTGCGTCTCTTTGCGGATGATTGGCACATGGCTCTCCCGAGCCTTTGCCTCTATCTCTGACAGAAAGGGCGCATTTTCCTGTTCCAAGGAATTGATAAAAGTCACAAGACGCTCTTCCACTATCATTCTTCCGTATCCTCTGCCCCCTCTCCTGCCAGCAGGCGGATGATTTGCCCCGCATCCTGGGAGGTGTTCAAGGTGTATGTGCCGGCCTTCACCTTATCGCCATAGGCAGACAGGCCAAGCTGTATGGCAAACAAGAACCCGTTGTCCACCAGCCTCTTTTCCTCCAGCATACTGCCCAGCTCCAGCCCGGACATGTCCTTCTCCACCCGCACGGCCACGTCCCTTCCTGGCGACGCCTCCATGGCAGGCTCCGTGAATACCCGGTAGCCCAAGTCATAGGCAATGCCTCCTGCCTTAAGGAGCACAAACAGTATCAGCACCATGACTAAGACATTCAGGGAACTGCTCAATATGTTAAGGACCATCTTGCTGTCTTTCATAGCGTCCCTCCTTAAAAGCTGCGCGCACCCATTCCTGCCAGGGCGGGCTTCCTGCCAATCAGTATAGCTCAAAGCCCAAGTCAAAATCCAGTTCCACCATTAGGCTGTAATTGATATGCTGCACAATCCTGCAGATGGCAAGCTCGGCAGAGAGGTATTCGTTGACATAGGGCTCTGCCCGCAAGGGGGCGAACTCCCTTTCCAGGCGATCCACCTCCGTGAACAAATCCACATCCCTGCTCTTCTGCAGCTCGAAATTCCGCCTGCGGAACTCATTGACCGCCCGCTCCTTTTCCGGATCCTGATGGATCAATCCCTGCAGCCTTCGGTATTCCTTATATTCCTTGCTTTCCCGTACGGCGCTTACCAGGCTTCTCAAAATATCTTCCATTTGGCCGTCCATACATTACCTCCTCTTCCCATAACCACCCACACAGGTAATGGCAGATTCCATTCACGCCTGCGTATCTGCCTGATGCAGACAAGGGCAAGCACATATCACACTTCCATAATGATTGGCATAATCATGGGCCTTCTCTTGGTCTTCTTCCATACAAATTCCCCCAGCTCGTCCTTAATCTCCGTCTTTATCCTGCCCCAATCCGTTATCCGCTTCTCCATGCAGTACCCCATGGTCTCGTCTAAGAGCTTCCTGGCCTCGTCCATCAGGCTCTCAGACCCGCGGACATAGACGAAGCCCCGGCTTACGATATCCGGCCCTGCCAATACCTGGCCGCTGCCGGATTCCAGCGTCATGACCACAATGATAATCCCATCCTCTGCCAAGTGCTGCCGATCCCTGAGGACGATATTCCCTACGTCCCCAACGCCAAGGCCATCTACCAGGATATCCCCCACCGGCACTTGCCCGGTCACCTGAGCGCCCTCGCTGTCCAATTCCAGCACATCGCCGGAGGACAGGATAAAGATATGGTCCTTGTCATAGCCCAGCTCCTGGGCAATGGTCTGGTGCGCGCGCAAGTGCTTGTACTCCCCATGCACCGGGATGGCATATTTGGGCTTCACCAAGGAATAAATCAGCTTTATCTCCTCCCGGCAGGCATGGCCGGACACATGGGCGTCCTGGAAAATCACCTCCGCCCCTTTCCGGAACAGCTCATTAATCACATTCGAAACGGCCTTCTCATTCCCTGGAATGGGGTTGGAGCTAAAGATAATCGTGTCATTTGGCTGGATGGTCACCTTCTTGTGGATATTTGCCGCCATGCGGGACAGGGCTGCCATGGACTCCCCCTGGCTCCCTGTGGTAATCAGCACGGTCTGCTCGCTGGGATAATTTTTCAGCTGCTCAATGTCAATCAGCGTGTTCTCCGGTATCTGCAGGTAGCCCAATTCCGTGGCCGTGGCAATGATATTCACCATGCTGCGCCCTTCCACCACTACCTTACGCCCAAATTTGTAAGCGGAATTGATAATCTGCTGCACCCTGTCCACATTTGAGGCAAAGGTGGCAATGATAATCCTGGTATTGGGATGGTCCGCAAAAATAT
>CAOKUK010000385.1 GCA_948472595.1 uncultured Eubacterium sp. | reverse complement strand
GGTCAGCAAAATAGAAGAGAGAGAAGAGCAATTCATTTATCATCTGAAAGACGCCCAATTCTTTTTGGGCGGCAAAGCTTATCCCAGCTTTGGGATTCTGATTTACAGTTCCAACGTGTATGAGCCAGGAAATGTCCTGCAAGTGACGGGGGCTTATGCACCGTTTCAAATTTCCCGCAATGAAGGGAATTTCAATGAGAAGCATTATTACCGCAGCAAAAAATTAGGGTTCCGCATCTATGCCCAGCAGGAAACAGTCGTTTCGCGAAAAAGGGATGGGTATGGCATGTTCCTGTCATCCATGCAGAGAGAGCTGAGGGAGGCTCTTTGGCGTTCTATGCCCCAAAGGCATGCGGGAGTCATGGCGGACATGGCCTTAGGGGATAAGTCCCTTTTGGACAGGGAAGTGAAGGAGCTATACCAAAGCGCCGGCATTTCCCATATCCTGGCCATATCCGGCCTGCATATCTCTTTGTTGGGCATGGGGGTATTTCGGCTCTTGCGAAGGCTGCGCTTTCCTCAGGCGCTGGCGTCCCTGCTGTCTGTTGGCATGGTGTGCAGCTTTGGCATGCTGTCTGGCATGGAGGTGTCGACGGCCCGGGCTGTCTGCATGTTCCTGCTGTCCATGGCGGCTCAGGCGTCCGGTTACAGCTACGATACGCTGACGGCTCTTTCGCTAAGCGCCGGAATCCAAATCTGGGACAACCCATTTGTGCTGGATTACGCTGGGTTCCTGTTCTCTTATGGGGCGGTGTTGGGCGTGTCGGTGGTGGCGAAGGCCATAAAAGAGGCTTTTCATTCCCCTGGCGGAAAACAGGAAAGGCAAGGGAGCGGAGGGAGTGATGGAAAGCGTTTGGAGAGTGCATGGAATACCCTGAAAGAAACTCTCTTAGTCAGCTTCTGCATCCAGATTGCCACCCTTCCCCTGTCCTTGTATTTCTACTATGAATTTTCTTGTTACAGCATAGCGGTGAACACCTGTATCCTGCCTTTCATGGGGCTTCTGCTGTTCCTGGGGATATGCGGAGCCTTTGCAGGGTGCTTTTCGCCTTTAGCTGGAAAGATTATCCTTGCCCCTGCCGGGGCGCTTCTTTCCGCTCAGGAATGGGTGTGCCAAAAATCCCTGTCCCTGCCCGGCGCAGTCTTGATTGCAGGTAAGCCTGGGCTGCCCCTGATTTCTGCGTATTACCTAGTCCTTGCAGCCGCTTTATGCGCCTTATATTTCCGTAAAAAACGAAAGTGGCTGTTGGCAATCGCTGTTTCTGTATGCTTCCTCCTGTTTGCCCGCCCCCCAAAGCGGTTTGAGGTGGACATACTGGATGTGGGGCAAGGGGATGGCGTTTTCATACAGACAGAGGAAGGGAAGCATTTTTTCATAGATGGCGGCAGCAGTGACGTCAAGCAGGTGGGGAAATACCGTATTCTGCCTTTCCTCAAGGCAAAAGGCATCCGTTCGGTTGCGGGATGGATTGTGTCCCATGCGGACAAGGATCATATCAGCGGCCTTTTGGAAGTCTTGGAAGAGGGCTATCCCATAGAATGCCTGGTTCTGGCAAAAGGAATGGCGCAGGATGAGGCGGCTTGGAAACTGCAGTTCCATGCCCGGAAAGCGGGCTGTGAGATTGTCTACGTTGTTCCGGGCGCCCGGTTTGGGACGCAGGAAGCAGTCTTTACGGCATTGCACCCAGAAGCGGGGGCGGACGTGGGAGGGGCAGTGGGAGACGGAGGCGCCAGCGCTGACCGCAATGGGGCTTCTCTGGCGCTCTCTTTGGCATGCCCATCTTTTACAGGGGTATTTACAGGCGATATTGGGATAGCCCAGGAAGAGGAAATCCGAAAAGGGGGCCGCCTGTCCCAATACAAGCTCCATGGCATTGATTTGTACAAGGCAGCCCACCACGGCTCAGATGGATCCAACAGCCAGGAGGTCTTAGATTTCCTTTCCCCAAAGCTTACGGTTATCTCCTGCGGCGAGGGCAATTCCTACGGCCATCCAGGCAAAGAGGCCATGGACAGAATCGCACAGACAGGGAGCCAAATCCTATGTACCATGGAAAATGGCCAGATTACCATCAAGCCCCAAGAAGGCTCTTTGCGCGCCACAGCTTATCTTCCAAACGAGGAGTAGCCTTCTGTTTCCTGTAAAATAACTTGACAACTTTTATTCAATGGATATCCAGTTCCGGCGGCACGTCAATCTCATCGGAGACGTATTTGCCGTTCTTCTTGCGCTGCCTGACGCATTCGGACAGGAGGTACTCAATCTGGCCGTTTACAGAGCGGAAATCATCCTCTGCCCAGGCTGCGATTGCATCATACAGCTTCTTGGAAAGCCGCAGCGGGATCTGTTTTTTTGGATTGTCTGCCATAGGCGATTAATAGAGGCTCCCGGAATTTACCACTGGCTGTGCGTCATGGTTCCCGCAGAGTACCACCAGCAGATTTGACACCATCGCAGCCTTCCGCTCCTCGTCCAATTCGACAATCTTATGTTCATTTAAGTGCGCGAGGGCCATCTCCACCATGCCGACA
>CAOKUK010000384.1 GCA_948472595.1 uncultured Eubacterium sp. | reverse complement strand
TTGTGATTACCAATGGCATTTTTGCCACGGTGCATGAGCAGCGGGAGGATGCCGGGAGCATGGTGCGCTATGTTCCAATCGGCGAGGTGAATCTGCAGAGGGTGGCCGCCATCAACCAGCTTTCCAGGGAGATTTCCGCCGGGGAATGCGGCATAGGGCAGGCCTACCAGCGCCTGTCCCAATGCCTAAAAGACCCTGGCGTCAATAACTGGGCGCTTATCCTATCTTGCGGGGTGGGCTGCGCAGGCTTTGGCTATCTTATGGGCGCGCGCCTTTATGATAGCCTTTTTTCCTTTTTCCTGGGCATGCTCTTAGAGGTATTCTTGCTTGTGACCTCCCATTACCGCGCCTCCAAATTTATCATGAACATCTTGGGGAGCGCTTTGGTTACTGCAGGCAGCCTCTTCCTTTATGGAGCCGGCGCAGGCATCCTTTTTGACCGCGTCATTATCGGCGGGATTATGCCCCTTCTCCCAGGCGTGTCCATGACGACGGCAATCCGGGATTTGTTCGGCGGGGACTATCTGTCCGGCAGTATCCGGCTGATTGACGCCCTTTTGACCGGCATGTGCATTGCCATTGGCGTTGGCGCTGCGATTAAGGCATTCCAGATGCTGGGAGGGGGTGCGCTTCCATTATGATAACGCAAGTGATGATGTGCATGCTCGCCACGGCGGCCTTTGCGGTCTTATTCCGTGTGCCGAGGACAGAGTACCTGTTTTGCGCCCTCAATGGGGCGGTAGGGTGGATTACTTATCTGGCTTGGACTGCCCATGGCGCAGGCGTTGTTACGGCCTCCATTTGGGCGTCCTTGGCATTGACCCTGGTGGCCAGAATCCTATCCGCAGTCAGGAAAATGCCCAGCACGGTATTCTTGATTACAGGCATCTTCTCACTAGTGCCTGGGGCGGGCCTTTATGACACCTCCTATTATCTGATTATGGGGGATTTGGGCCGTTTTATGGAAAAAGGAACCGAGACCCTGAAAATCGCCGGAGCGATTGTGCTGGGAATGATATTCGGCCTGGTGTTTCCGCAGAGCTGGTTTAATCGGTTAGGGAAAGCGTTTTGGAGGGGGCGCAGGTGAAAGAAAGGAAGCTTTCTTTCCTTTTTAAAGCAAACTTAGAAAATATGAGAAATCCATTGGCTATACGAAACACCGCTGAAATTTATCAATCCTTTGAAAGTAAGGATTGATAAATTCCGGCGTTTTTTTGTATTGTAGAATTTCTTCAACGCACAGAAATGAAAGAAAAGAATTCTTAGGAAGCATTGACAGATTTTCTTGAGGGCAGTATAATAAAAGCACGAGATTTATTTACTATTATAAATAATAAAAGCAAAATATTTACTTGTTAGAATACAAAATATTTTATGAAAGAATAAGCTATTTACATGATTTTTAAAATATAAATAAAAATACAGCGGGCTTGTCGTAGAAGAAAGGTGGTGAAGCTGTTGAATTTTTAAGCCCGATTGGAATAGATTGCTGCCGTAGGAATACAAAGGTTGTCCGTTTAGAAAGGAGACGCATGATAATGAAACATAAAGCCTATTTTACGGTGTTCACAGGCATTGCCATCTGCTGTCTGATGGCAGGATGCGGCAGTGGTCGGCAAAGCGTTGCCTCTGCCATGGATTCCACGCAGAATATAGCCCAAGAATCCACTGCCGGGGAGCCTGCCACCCCTTGGGATGGCGCTCCTACAGGAATCCATACAGCCCGGGAATCCAATTCCGAAGAGTCTGCTTCCGCTGGGGGCGATATGGAACATGATTCAGAGGTTTTGGAAGATTTTTCCTTAAAAGACATGCTGCACGAATATAGCGAGGTAGAGTATGCCGTCAATGAAGATGGGACTTATACTTATGATGGGATAGTCTATCAATATAAGTTGTTGTATAAAAGCAAAGGCCCCACGTACATTAGAGAACATGTCACTGTGGTTCTCTCAAACAGCAAAGACCTCACAGAGGATGAGGTTTCGAATGCGGGATATTTGAATAGGGGAGAGGAAGAGCGATTAAAGTGCATTATAGTCGGAAGCGGATTCTCAAAACTTTCCCCAGAGAATACAGAAGAAGACACTTTGGGCGTTTCGGAAGATTTATTGCCCGAGCCTAATTGGAAAACCTACACTACGAATGCAGACGGAACGTATACCTGCGAGGGCATTGTTTACCAATATAGGCTGCTGCTGACTGGTGTATACCGTATCGATGCCTGTGGCGGCCGTATGTTGGTTCTCTCTAATAACAAAGACCTCACCTATGATGATATTCATACGAAAATGTTATCCAGCGGCAGTCCAGAAGAGACCCTTCTGCCATCAGAATGCGTAATTGTTGGGAACGAATTCATCCCCGCAGAAAACTACACTTCCATCCCCTTGCCAGAAAATGGAACAGTGATAAAGTAAAAAACCTTGGCATGCCGACACCAGCGGCAGGGAGCGGGCAATCCGCCTCTGCAGACAATTCTGGGGCGCTCTTAGCAGAGGCGAAATCCAGCGCTTAGGGAGGCTTAGGCGTGAAGGCTCTCCTGAACGCCT
>CAOKUK010000383.1 GCA_948472595.1 uncultured Eubacterium sp. | reverse complement strand
GCCCTCCTTGGCCAAATATTTCTCGCCATAAGCAGAGCCGATATATTCCCGGGCCGCTGCCTCCGCCTCTTCGGAAATCCGCACGGAATCAGTCCTCAGGTAGGTAATGATGCCCACCGTGCCCTGCCCCTTGATGTCCACGCCCTCATAGAGCTGCTGCGCCAGGCGCATGGTCTTCTGGGTGGAAAAGTTCAAGGATTTCGAAGCTTCCTGCTGAAGGGTGCTTGTCGTAAATGGAAGGGGGGATTTCTTAGAGCGTTCCCCCTTCTTCACCTCCAAGACCTTATATTCCTCTTTCTCCAAATCCTTTAAAATCCCATCCATCTCTTTTTGGGAGCGGATAAGCAGCTTTCCATCCTCATCCCCATAGAACTTGGCCGCCAAGGGCTTCTTCTCGCCAGGGATGGCAAGCTGCGCATCCAAGGTCCAATACTCCTCCGGAAGGAAGGCATTGATTTCCTCCTCCCTGTCGCAGATGATGCGCAGCGCCACAGACTGCACCCGGCCGGCGCTGAGCCCCCGCTTCACCTTGGCCCAGAGCAGGGGGCTAATCCGATAGCCCACCATGCGGTCCAGCATACGCCGTGCCTGCTGGGCGTCCACCAGGTTCATATCTATCCCCCTGGCTTGTTTCAAAGAAGCTTTCACGGCATTTTTGGTGATTTCATTGAAGCTGATGCGGAAAATATGCTTCTCATCCAGCTTCAGCGCCTTTGTCAAATGCCAGGAAATGGCTTCCCCCTCCCGGTCAGGGTCCGTTGCCAGGAATACCTTATCTGCCTTCTTCACTTCCTTGCGGAGGTTGGCTAAGATTTCCCCTTTTCCCCGGATGGTGATGTATTTCGGCTCATAGCCATGCTCCACGTCTATCCCCAGCTGACTCTTGGGCAAATCCCGCACATGCCCGTTCGAGGCCGCCACCTCATAGTTTTTCCCCAAAAATTTTTTGATTGTCTTCACTTTCGCAGGCGACTCCACGATCACCAAATACTTTGCCATGTGACTGCTCCTCCTTGTATTCCCCACTTCTATTTAAAAAGAAAATCAGACTGTCATTTCGGCTCTTACATAATAATTTTTGTAAACCTCCGAAACATATCCCTTCTCCATAAGGGAAGCCAAAATAGGCAAGAGCTCCCCTAGGGCAAGGCCTGTCTGGTCCATTATCTCATCTAAATTTTTTGCATCGAAACCCACATCACTATACACCAGTCTTTCCATTTTTTCAAGAGAAATTTTTTGTTTTTCCATGGCAGGCCATCCTTCCCTTCGGAAAAGCCCCATTTCTTTTTGGAAATCCTCTGCTGACAGGAAGATGCCCGCCCCTTGGCGGATTAAGCGGTTTGTCCCTGCGCTCAGCGGGTCGCTGACTCTCCCTGGCACGGCATACACCTCCTTGCCCTGCTCTAAGGCAAAATCCGCCGTAATCAAGGAGCCGCTTTTCTCCCTGGCTTCCACTACCAGGACCACATCCGCCAAGCCGCTGATTAAGCGGTTCCTCTGGGGGAACAGCATGGCGTAAGGCCTCGTATGGGGCGGGTATTCTGAAAGGACGCCGCCCTGCTCCACCAATGCCTCATAGAGCTTCTTATGGGATGCGGGATAGCAGACGTCTATGCCGCATCCCAACACTCCGTAGGTCTGCCCACCTGCCTGCAGGGCGCCCCGGTGGCCAAATCCGTCAATCCCCGCAGCCAGGCCGCTAATTACGGCCATGCCTGCCTGAGCCACATGGCGCCCAACGCTTTCCGCCACGGCCTTCCCATAGGAGGAGCATCCTCTGGCCCCCACGATGGCGATGGAGGGCCGCCCCTCTTCGGGCAGGCCGCCTCGATAAAACAAGCCGTAGGGCGGATTGTAAATCTCCTTAAGGCGCGCAGGATAAGCCTTGTCCCCCCAAAGCGCCAGGCTTATGTTCTTTTCTTTACACTCAGACATCTGCCGCTCCAGCTCCCGTTCCGGCACGCCTTGGGCTTTTTGGAGCTTTTCCTTTTCCCTTTCCGTCAAGAAAGGGATTCTAGACATCTGGCCAGGCTTTAAGCGGCGCAGCTCCTCCAGGTCAGGGAACATGGCTTGGAGCTGAATCTTCTTCTTTCCCGGGATTGCCCAAATCCCCGCCAGCCAATATTCGCATTTCCTCATGGCAGCCCCCACATCTTACGGTCTATGCCCCGGTAGGCCAAGGCTTCCATCACGTGGCTTTGGCTAATTTGGGCTGCGCCTGCAAGATCCGCTATGGTGCGAGCCACCCGGATAATCCGATAATAACCTCGGGCGGTTAAATCAAGCCGCTCAAAAGAATCCTGCAGCAGCTTTTTTGCCTTTGGCTCCATGGGACAATGCATTTCTATGGCCGCAGCCGGCATCTGGCTGTTGAACAGCATCCCTTCCCCGGCAAACCGCTCCCGCTGGATGGACTGCGCCTGCGCCACCCGCTCTCGGATAGACGCAGAGCCCTCTTCCGGCTCTTTGCATGTCAGATCCCGTAAAGGCGTCCTCTTGACCTCCACGCACAAGTCCATGCGATCCAAGAAAGGGCGGCTCACCTTCTGCAGGTGCCGGGCAA
>CAOKUK010000382.1 GCA_948472595.1 uncultured Eubacterium sp. | reverse complement strand
GTGTGACTGGAGTTCAGACGTGCGCTCTTCCGATCTCTTCCACCTTCCCGCATACCTTGCATTTGCGTTTCAGGCTGCCTGCCTTTGTCTTTGTTGCTTTTGCGGCCACGACACTCTTAATCTTATGCCCCTTCTTTTTGACTACCCAGCTGTCTTTTGCAATCTCCCTCTTGCCCTCTTCATCAGAAAAATATTTCTTGCAGACTTCGCAGGCGCTATATGCCGTGTTCCCGTCCTTATCACACGTTGCCGCCTTCGCATCCGTCTTTTTCATCTTGTGACCGGCTGCCGGTATGGCCAACTCTATCTGTTTCGTATAAGTCTTGCCTCCAATCACCACGCTTGCCATATACGTTGCCTTCCCCGCCTGCGTGCAATTTGCCGGCACGATTTCCTCCTTTGGTTCTGCGCTCCCTTCCATGCGGTGGCCTTCTGTCCCTTCTGCGCATTTGGTGCAAGTCATCACTGCGGTGACCGTCTTATGGTCTTCGCTCAGCCCCCATTCTGGCTCCCCGTATTCATGTCCCTCCGCCGGCATCCAAATTGCCATGGACATCGGATATTCCACGCTGCCTACCTGCACCTTCGCCGTATAGGCAATTTCGCCTGCCTCCGTACAGGTGGCCTGCTTCACCTCTTTCTGCGCAGGCACAGCCAACACATTTTCCTCTTGGCACTTTGCGCAGACTGTGGTGACTTCCACATAATAAGCGCTCTTTTCAGCGTCCCACCTCCATGCGCTGCCAGAAATGGCATAACCGTGGCCTTCTGTGGGAATCAACTTTTCGTAAACAGGCGATAACGCCGTCTCGCCCGGGACGCCGATTCCCACCTGCGCCTGGTAGGAAACGCTGCCATTCTCCGTACATGTTGGATTCTTGCGGCTAATCTCTCTTCCCGTCACCGTCTTCTCAATGGTTTCCCCGCAGCCGTTTGCACAGGTAAATGTAGCGGTAATTTGGCATTCGCCTGTCTGCTCATCCACACTCCATTCCCCCCACACAGGTTCCCCATAAGCATGCCCCTTTGCCGGCTCTTCCTCTATGGTTCTCTTATCTTCGTAAGAGGATTTCTCAAACTGTGGTTGATCTGCTTCCGGAATGGCCACGGTCGCCTTATAGAATATCCCTCCTGGCGTGGTACAAGTTGCCTCCTGAACGTTGGATTCCATCTTTGCATTCTCTGTGCGCTTGTCCTGGCACACCTTGCACCGAAACTCAGCTATGGCCGTCTTCTCTTCCCCTGTCAGGCTCCACCTCCACACCGGCGCCCCATATGCATGCCCCTTTGCCGCTTCCTCTATCGTCTTCGTATCTTCGTAAGAGACTTTCTCAAACTGTGATTTTTCTGGCTCTGGAATGGCGATTGTCGCCTTATAGACCGTTTTTCCCGGCGTGGTGCAGGTTGCCTCCTGGTGGGAGTCGGATTCCACTTTTGCATTCTCAGTGCGCTTGTTCTGGCATGCCTTACACGTAAACTCAGCTGTGGCTGTCTTCTCTTCCCCTGTCATAATCCAGTTCCATACAGGCTCCCCATACTTATGGCCTTTTGCCGCTTCCTCCATGGGCTTTGTATTTTCGTAGGACGCTTTCTCAAACTGTGATTGCTCCGCCTCTGGAATGGTCACTGTCGCTTTATAGACTGTCTTTCCCGGTGCGGTGCAGGTCGCCTCCTGGTGGGAGACGGATTCCACTTTTGCATTCTCAGCGCATTTGTTCTGGCATGCCTTACACGCAAACTCAGCTGTGGCTGTATTCTCTTCCCCTGTCATAATCCAGTTCCATACAGGCTCCCCATATGTATGCCCCTTTGCAGGTATTGCCACTTCCTTGGGTGTTGGGTTTTCAAGCTTTTGGCCATTCCGTTCCACGGAAGCTTTAAACGTGCGCAGGCCTTCCTCTGTGCAAGAGGCAGGCTTTGTCTCTTCCTGCAGGATTGCCACTTCCATCTCCTGGCTGTGGCCGGATGCCTTCCCACCGCACTTCTTGCAATTTAACACAGCCGTCACAATCCAATCGCCAGGCTGCCCTTCTTTCTCCGTCCAATCTCCCCATGTTGGCTCCACGCCGTCATAGTCGGCCTGCTCGCATACGACTGGATTTGTCCCCTCCTCGGGTTTCTGCTCTTCTGCCATTGCCGCCTGCTGCGGATACAGCGACAGCGCCATGGCTATGCACAGAACAGAAGCCATCCATCTTTTCCACAATTCCCTTTTATTTCTCAATTTTCTTCCTCCTTTGCCACTCTAGAATACTCCCAGGAACACACAACCCCTGAATACTCTGTACTTCCAAGACACTCTAATTAATAATTCCACTGTTCTTACCTGCCGCACTGTCGCATCCCTCAAAAGAGCAGCTGGAAATAACCGAATTATTAGAACCTGCAATGCCCCCGACAAACTCCCCAGATATTTCTATAATATTTATATCACAGGATCTGATTGTTCCAGCGTTTATGCTTGTTACCCCTCCTGCATAAGAATCCCAAGTATTTGAGCAAGTCACTGCTACTCTCTTCCCAATACAATTCAGGATTGTCCCACCATCATTGTATCCACAAATCCCTCCTACTCTAAGATGCGG
>CAOKUK010000381.1 GCA_948472595.1 uncultured Eubacterium sp. | reverse complement strand
TCAGGCGCAAAGGTTCACATGGAAGTGCAGGGCTCCGACCATTGCCCGGTGGAGTTGGAGGTTTTGCTGTAGGTATGCTGTCTGGCAGGGGTTTTGCCGTACAGCGAATTTGCATGAGAATGGAGGAATGAGGATGTTATACAGAACGAACCCAAAGAACCAGCAGCAGCTCTCTATCTTAGGCTATGGATGCTTGCGCTTTTCTAAGAAAGGCGCAGCCATTGACCAGGCAAAGGCAGAGAAGGAAATGCGCATTGCCATCCGGCACGGCGTGAACTATTTTGACACGGCCTATACCTATCCCGGGAGCGAGGCTTGCCTGGGGAAGTTCTTGGCAAAGGGTTACCGGGACAAGGTCAGCATCGCCACAAAGCTGCCCCATTATTACCTCAAGCAGAAAGGGGATATGGAACGTTATTTCCAGGAACAGCTAGCGAGGCTTAAGACAGACCATGTGGAATACTACCTGATGCATATGCTCAATGACGTGGATGCATGGGAGCGCATCAAGTCTTTGGGGATAGAGGAGTGGATTGCAAAGAAAAAGGCGAAAGGGCAAATCAAAAACATCGGCTTTTCCTTCCATGGGAACACCGATAATTTCTTGAAAATCCTGAATGCCTATGACTGGGATTTCTGCCAAATCCAATACAATTATATGGACGAGCATTCCCAGGCCGGCAGGCGGGGCCTTCTGGCCGCCCATGAAAAGGGCATGCCTGTCATAATTATGGAGCCCCTGCGGGGCGGACGGCTGGTTCAGGGGCTGCCAAAGGCCGCAGTACGGCTGCTGGAACGGGAAGGCTCTGGCAGGAGCCCTGCAGAATGGGGGCTGCGCTGGCTGTGGGACCAACCGGAGGTGACCGTGGTGCTGTCCGGCATGAATGACGCAGCGCAAGTGCGGGAAAATGTGCGGATAGCCTCCAAAGCGACGGCAGGCTGCATGACCCGCCGGGACAAGAAGGTAATAGAGCGGGTGAAGGAAATCATTAACCGCTATATGAAGGTTCCCTGCACAGGCTGCAGCTACTGTATGCCATGCCCGCAGGGCGTAGACATCCCGGGATGCTTTTCTGCCTATAACACCCGGTACACGGATAACTGGTACCAGGGGATGAAGGCCTATTTTATGTGCACCACATTGCGGGCCAACCCCTCCAATGCGTCAAAATGCATAAAATGCGGAAAATGCGAGCGGCATTGCCCCCAAAGCATCCCCATCCGGCAGGAGCTTTCCAACGTGAAGCGCCATATGGAAAGCCCTGTGTACCATCTGGCAAAAGCCATCGCAGGGCGCATCGGGAAGTATTGATCGCAGGGCGTATCGGGAAATATTAAGGACATGCGGATTTTTTGTAAAAAAATAAAGGAAATGGAGAGTTTGTGCGGAATATATCATATAGAGGTGATATGAATGCTCATAAGAGAAAATATAGAGTTCCTGGAGCGGACCTATTTAAGCCCTTTTGCCGCCTTGAGCGAGAATTCTAGGGGGCGCGACCGCCAGGAGCCTCAATGTGATATACGGCCGGTGTTCCAGCGCGACCGGGACAGGATCCTGCACTGCAAATCTTTCCGGCGCATGAAATATAAGACCCAGGTGTTCCTGTCTCCCAGGGGGGACCATTACCGCACCCGCCTGACCCATACCCTGGAGGTGTCCCAGAATGCCAGGACCATTGCGAAGGCCCTCCGCCTGAACGAGGATTTGGCAGAGGCCATTGCCCTAGGCCATGACCTGGGCCATGCGCCTTTTGGACATGCCGGGGAGCGGATTTTGAATGAGATATGCGAAGATGGGTTCAGCCACAATGAGCAGAGCGTGCGGATTGTGGAAAAGCTGGAGAAGGACGGCAAAGGGCTGAACCTTACTTGGGAGGTGCGCGATGGGATTCTGAACCACCAGACTCATCTGATGCCATCCACCATGGAAGGCAAGATTGTCCGGCTGTCGGATAAAATTGCATATATCAACCATGACATTGACGACGCCATCCGGGCAAGGGTGCTGATGGAAGAGGACATCCCCAAGGAGTACCGGGAAATCTTGGGGGATTCCACCAGGAAACGGCTGGATACCTTAATCCATAACATCGTGACCAACAGCTTGGGGAGGAATGACATCTGCATGTCAGGGGAAGTGGAGGCTGCCATGAAAGGCTTGCGCAAGTTCATGTTTGAGCATGTGTACCTGAATACAGTGGCCAAGGGTGAAGAGGATCGGGCAGAGGATTTGCTGAGCCGCCTGTTTGCTTATTACAAGAAGCATATTGAGCTGCTGCCTGCGCTGAACCGGCGGATGATTGGCGAAGGGGAGCCTGAGGAGCGGGCAGTCTGTGACTATATCGCAGGAATGACGGATCGGTACGCCATTTCCAGATTTGAGGAAATCTTTATGCCCAAGGCATGGCAGGTGAATTGAGAGGCGCGGGTGCGGATTTGTTGCATTTTTGATTTAGGAATCATAGTATATTTGCAGGAGGGGGGTTATGGATGCCTTATTATTCAGACGAACAGATTGAGGAAGTGCGGGCGGCCAACGATATTGTGGACGTGGTCTCAAGCTATGTGGCTTTGAAGAAGAAGGGTAGCCAATATA
>CAOKUK010000380.1 GCA_948472595.1 uncultured Eubacterium sp. | reverse complement strand
TATTGAGTGATTGCGGCGCTGATGTGACGGGGTATGCCTTAGAGCCGGCGCATCCGTCCCTTTATGAATTGGCCGGGCTGGAGCAGAGGATGCATTCTGTGATAGGCGATATACGGGATTTTCCACATCTAAAGCAGGTGTTTGAAAAGGAAAAGCCGGAAATCGTCCTGCATCTGGCAGCGCAGCCAATCGTAAGGGAATCGTATCAAAATCCCCGGGATACTTATGAAATCAATGTGATGGGGACGGTGAACGTCCTGGAGTGCGCGCGCCAGACGGGGACGGTGCGGTCTGTGGTAAATGTGACTACGGACAAGGTTTATGAAAATCAGGAATGGGAATGGGGCTATCGGGAGTCGGACCGCCTGGATGGTTTCGACCCATATTCCAATTCGAAATCCTGCTCAGAATTGGCGACCCATAGCTATAAACAGGCTTTTCTTGACTGTCAGGGAATCGCTGTCTCCACTATGCGGGCAGGGAATGTGATTGGCGGCGGGGATTTCGCAAAGGACCGCATTCTCCCGGACTGTGTACGGGCTGTGCAGGGAGGGGAGGATATCGCAGTCCGCAATCCTTATTCCGTCCGGCCGTACCAGCATGTGTTGGAGCCGTTGTTTGCCTATTTGATGGTCTCCCAGTATCAGGCGGCTCATCCGGAATGCGCAGGCTGTTATAATGTGGGGCCGGAAGAGAAGGACTGCATTTCGACCGGCGAACTGGCGCAGCTGTTTTGCGAGAAATGGGGGCGGGGCGTTTCTTGGGAGGCGCAGTCTGCAGACGGCCCTCATGAAGCGAATTTCCTGAAATTGGACTGTGCCAGGATAAAGAGGGTCTTTGGCTGGAAGCCGGTCTGGGATGTGGAAAAGGCAGTGGAAAAGACCGTGGAATGGGCAAAGGCTTATTTACAGGGGGAATCCGTTGTGGAATGCATGGAGCGGCAGCTGCAGGAGTATTGCGCAGAGCCGCCCTTCCTGGAAATTTGGCGGCAGTAGAGGTGCGAAAAGATAGGCGGCAAGCCCTGCAATCTTTGCGGCAGAGCCCCAGAGGAAATCTGGCGGCAGCAGAGGCACAAAAGGACAGAGGGCAGCGGCCATTAAGGAGGAAAATAGATGGAGAAATGGGATGGCATGACAGAGCAGGAAGCGAGGAAGGAGATTCTTGACAGCGTTGCAGAATACTGCAGCGCATTCCATAAGAAGAAGGAATATGAGCCCGGGGATCGGATCCCTTATGCGTCCAGGGTATATGGCAAGGAAGAAATGTGCAACCTGGTGGATGCGGCCTTGGAATTTTGGCTGACGTCCGGAAGGTATACGGAGGAGTTTGAGGCAGAGTTCTCTAAATTTCTTGGGGTAAAGTATTGCTCCCTGGTAAATTCCGGGTCTTCCGCTAACCTGAATGCATTTATGGCATTGACCTCTCCCCTGTTGGGGGAAAGGCAGGTCCGCCCGGGGGATGAGATGATTACCGTTGCCGCAGGGTTTCCCACGACGGTGACGCCAGCCATACAGTACGGCGTGGCGCCGGTGTTTGTGGATGTCACGATACCCCAGTACAATATTGATGTCACGCAATTGGAAAAGGCTCTGTCAGACAAGACAAAGCTTGTGATGGCGGCTCATACATTGGGGAATCCCTTTGACTTGTCAGCCGTGAAAGCATTCTGCGAGAAGCATCATTTATGGCTGATAGAGGACAATTGCGATGCGTTGGGCAGTAAATATATTTTGGATGGGGAAGAGCGGTTTACAGGGACGGTGGGCGACATTGGCACCTCTTCCTTTTATCCGCCCCATCACATGACCATGGGAGAGGGCGGGGCTGTGTATACGAATAACCCAACGCTGCATAAATGCATCCGCTCCTTCCGGGACTGGGGGCGGGATTGCGCCTGCCCTTCCGGGAAGGACAATCTGTGCGGGCACAGGTTTGAGAGGCAATATGGGGAACTCCCATTTGGGTATGACCACAAATATGTGTATTCCCACTTTGGGTATAATTTAAAGGCTACAGATATGCAGGCGGCCATAGGCTGCGCCCAGGTGAAAAAAGTCCCTATGTTCACCGAAAGGAGGATTCACAATTTCAATCGCCTGAAAGAAAGCCTTCTGGGCTTAGAGGACAGGCTAATCCTTCCAAAGGCCTGTGAAAATTCCCGCCCAAGCTGGTTTGGCTTTCCAATTACCTGCAAAAGGGAAGGGGAACGGAACAGGCTTGTGTCCTGCCTTGAGTCAAAGGGCGTGCAGACTAGGATGCTTTTCGCCGGGAATCTGGTGAGGCACCCCTGTTTTGACCAGATGCGGAAGGAACAAAGAGGCTACCGCATCGTAGGGGATCTGGAAAATACAGACCGCATTATGAATGACACTTTTTGGGTTGGCACATATCCGGGCATGACAGATGAAATGGTGGATGATATGGCTCAAATGATTAAGGAGGCGGCGCAGTGAAAATAATCGGTGTGATACCGGCTAGGTATCAGTCGTCCCGCTTTCCGGGAAAGCCCTTAGCGTCAATTTATGGGCGCCCTATGATATGGTGGGTTTACAGGCAGGCAAGCAAGGTGGGGGATTTGGACGAGGTTCTGGTGGCCACGGACCACGAGGGGATTTACCGTAAGTGC
>CAOKUK010000379.1 GCA_948472595.1 uncultured Eubacterium sp. | reverse complement strand
CGGCTGTGAAGTTCAGAAGCAATGCAACTGCGTACCAAATCCCGAACAGCACCATGGTCTTTTTCGTGCCCACTTTCTCATCAATCACGCCCACAAGCCAAGAACCCACAACGCCGCCCAATGCCAAGATGGTCATGACGTTCATGGCGGTCTGCTGTGAGAATCCCAATTCCACGTTCCGAAGCACCAGCTGGCTCATTACGCCTACAGAGCAAATCTGGAAGAAGCCGGTAGTGATTGCAGCCAGCCACAGCTCTTTGGTGGCCAGAAGCTTTCCGGTAGTCCAGCCGCTGTCCTCGCTGCTGCTGCTATGGTCATACTCTTCCTGGAACACTTTGTCTGAGACATTGTCCGGGTTCAAATCCCGCTCTTCTGGCGTATTCCGGATGAGGATCATCCCCAAGATGCCAATTGCCACAGCCGCAATCCCAATCGGCACCACGCCCATGCCGATGTTCTTCAGCACCGTAGGCCCAATCAGGATGGAGACCAGCTGCACATAAAAAGCGGAGGCCAGGTTGTGCCCCATGGTGGTGTACCCCATGACGATGCCTTTTTTCTTCGGGAACCAGTTTGCCACCAATGTACCGCCTGCCACATAGCCTGCGGACATGATGCCGCCGTATACAAAGCACATAGCCACGCAATACATGGGAACGCTCCCTGCATTGCAGGCAATGATATAAGAAATTCCAGCGATTATCGTAAAAATCCCAGAAGTCAGCCTAGGCCCTATCTTCTGGTTCACCTGCCCGGCGATGATAAAGAACACCACGCCCACCAGCCCGGCGATGGAATTCATGTTCATGATGGTTCCGGTCTCCACGCCCAAAGCGGCCGCCACGTTCGGCGCAGAAATATTGGACCCATCGTTGCACATGCCCACATAAAGGAAGAACATCAGCAGGCAGTAAAGGATGGTCAGCCATCCCCATGCGCCAAACCGAAAAATAGAATTTTTATTGCCGTCCGGCAGGTTGTTTACTTTTTTATCCATGACTTTCTCTCCTTCGGAATTTAAGATTTGCATCGCGCCAGAAGAAACAGAGAAAGGGAGTGAAGACTGGCGCGATTTTTATTAGTGACGTAAAAATAGCAGGAAGGCTATGGGAACGCCCTGCATAACCTTCCCGCTTTCATATTATTTATTGCGGTTGAAAAGACGCTGCATGTACTCTAAACAGCTGCCGCCGTTGCCTTCGGTGTCCGCATACCCTGTCCCGCCATACGTATAAGTGCGGTCCGGCACATCCTCCAGCTGATCCTCGTCGATATAAGCGACGCAGCGGGCCATGCAGCCGTCGCCCATATACCAGCGCAGCGGGAAGCAGAAGAACTGGAACCATTTCCCAGCCGGGATTTTATCCAAATCCCCGCCTAAATTCTCCACGCCTACGATTCCATGCCCAAGCATCTCTTTGTGGCAAGGCTCCCAGGTTCCCCAAATGCCGATATCTTCCAATTCCCCAAATTTCTCATCATAGGCAGCCTGCCCATGGATGCGGATATACTCTTCCTTGTCAAACTCTGCGTAAGCCTCTTCCCCGAACAGCTCCTTATACTCTTCTGTAATCGGGCGCCCGGTAGCCCCCAAAAGGTTCATGCGCGTCATTCCGTTGTTCCCCATAGCCGTATGCAGCGGATGGTCCAGAGCCTGCCCGTCCATGGCCACGCATTTCACTTTGTTCTTCACAAACCACTTCCCGGCCTCTACGCCAGTGCCGGCTGCATAGTGGTAATAAGCCTTGGAATCGTCAAACAGGCGGTGCATCCCTGTGTTCAGGCAAAGCACTTTCCCTTCCAAATCAGCCTGGTTGATGCCGTACTTCTCACAGGCGGCGTCCAGGTGCTTGTCTGTAATCAGCCCCCAGGGCTCGATGTCAATCTTTAAGACAATAGCGTCCCCCGTGTATGCGTCCACTGGCATTTCATGGGTGTAGCGAGCCCTCTTCCCATCAAATTCATATTCCATGACGTGGCGCGGTGCGTCGCAATGGGTTCCTGTGTGCATGGTGCAGGTGATTTTCTGGGTAAGCACCCCGCCTTTGGCCATGGTATGGGCGCTGTCGATTACGGGCTTGTCAAAATAAGGCCAACGTGGGATTTCTGCGCTGAAAGGGTGTGTTAAATCTATGTATACTTTGCTCATGGTGAAATTCTCCTTTTCTTGGTATTGGTTGAAGGTGTCTTTTGGGTTTTTGTTTGGTGTCTGTTTGGGGTATCCCGGACACTGCGCCGGGGAGGCAAGCCCCCTCTGAAGACGGGGCAACACTCCGGCAAACTAATCACTAAGGGAGGCTAAGACGCTCAGGAAAGCCTTCGCGCCTAAGCCTCCCTAAGCGCTGGATTTCGCCTCCGCTAAATGCGCCCCTGAATTGTCTTCAGAGGGGGCTCGCCTCCCCGGCGCAGCTGGCTTCGCAATGCCAAAGGCTTCTTCCAAATTTGCCGATACTTTCTGAAAATCCGGCTGCACAAAGTGAAAGCTCTTCTCAAGAGGAGGTTTTCCATTCCTGAATTAAATAAAGCATCTATGAACATCTATATTAAATTTCGAAGCGCTGTTCACAATGGATTCTGCAGGCCTGCGCATTTAATGATGGAGGCATTAAATGGAGATGTTACTAATGTCTGGATTGTTTTTTATATCCTGCATCCTTTCCAGCGGGA
>CAOKUK010000378.1 GCA_948472595.1 uncultured Eubacterium sp. | reverse complement strand
CCCTTAATAAGTCTTTCGCCCCCGCAAAGACAAAGCCTTTGCGCTGGTACAAATTTACTGCTGGGTCATTGCCTGGCACGACGTCGACCCGGATTGCCTGGTAGCCCCTGCTTTTGGCCATCTCTATAAAGCGCTCTACGATATAACTGCCTACGCCCCTGCCCCTTGCGGATGGGTCGGCTGCCAGCGTATGGATGACAAGGTATTCGCCTTGCCTTAATTCCTGGCTCCAATCGCCTGCCCCATAGTCCCCGTCAGGATTTTCATTCAGGACGGCGGCCCCTAAGATCTCTCCGTCTTCTACGCAGGCATATTGCTCCCCCTTCTGGATGGCTTTTTGGACACTTTCCCGGCAGGGGTACTCTTCTGACCATTTCGGGTAATTGACGGTTTCTTTCAAATGCTTTACCACCCTGCCGTACATATCTGCGACTGCCTCGAGATGTCCATGACTGCATTTTATCAGTTCCATTCTGTCCCCTTTCTTATCCAAATTGTAAGCTGCATCCACTATTATATTACTTCGGCGGCCGATTATCAATGCAATCAGTAATAAACCTGCCATCTCCGGCATATCCTAGGAATAGCAGAACAGGAGGGTTGATATGGAAAATATTAACACAGGTACATATAACATTTACAAGGATATCAGCGTCCGAACCAACGGGGACATTTATATCGGCGTGGTGGGCCCTGTGCGGACGGGGAAATCCACGTTTATCAAGCGCTTTATGGACGTGATGGTGCTGCCGGAAATGGAGGACGCCCATAGCAGAGAGCGAGCCACGGATGAGCTGCCCCAGTCTGCCCAAGGGAAGACGGTCATGACCACGGAGCCCAAGTTCGTTCCCAAGGAAGCGGCGAAAATCAAGATAAACGACGGCCTAGAGGTCAGCGTCCGCCTGATTGACTGTGTGGGTTTTATGGTGGAAGGAGCCACCGGCCATATGGAGGACGGCGCAGAGCGGATGGTCAAGACGCCCTGGTTTGACTATGAGATCCCCTTTACCCAAGCCGCGGAAATCGGCACCCAGAAGGTCATAAGGGAGCATTCCAATATCGGGATTGTGGTGACCACAGACGGATCCATCACAGAGCTTCCCAGGGAAAGCTATCTGGCGGCAGAGGAAAAAACCATCGCAAGCCTCAAAAAGCTGGGGAAGCCGTTTATCCTGCTTCTGAACACCCAAAAGCCCTATGGCGCAGAGAGCCAAAAGCTGGCAGAGGAACTCTCGGAAAAATATGGCGTCTCCACGCTCCCTGTCAACTGCGAGCAGCTGCGCAAGGACGATATTTTCCATATTTTGGAAAGCGTCCTATATGAGTTCCCCATCGAGCGCGTAGACTTCTTTTTGCCCAAATGGGCAGAGATGCTGGAAAACACCCACAAAATAAAAGAAAACGTCATCCAAAATGCGATGCAGCTATTGAAGCGGTTCACCTTCGCCAAAGACGTGCGCAGCGCAGACCTTACGCCGGAGGGGGAATACATCCGCAAAATAAAATTAGAAAAGGTGGATTTGTCAAAAGGCTGCGTCCAGGTCCTCATTGACATCGATGAAAAGTACTACTATGAAAACATGAGCGAGCTGACAGGCGTCCCCATTTCCGGGGAATACCAGCTCATTTCCATGATTAAGGAACTGTCCGGCATGAAGAAGGAGTACGACAAGGTGGGAAGCGCCATGGAGGCAGTGAAGCAGAAAGGGTACGGGGTAGTGACCCCTCAGCTGACGGACATAGAAATCGAAGAGCCCGTCCTAATCCGCCATGGCAATAAATTCGGCGTGAAGATTAAGGCGCAGTCGCCTTCTATCCATATGATCCGAGCCAATGTGGAGACAGAGATTGCGCCGATTATCGGCAGCGAGGAGCAGGCGCAGGACCTGATTGGCTATATCAAGGAGTCTCGGGATCAGGAGGATGGGATTTGGCAGACGAACATCTTTGGGAAGTCCATTGGGGAATTGGTGGAGGACGGGATACGCAGCAAGATAACCATGATGGATGACGAGAGCCAGGTGAAGCTGCAGGATACGATGCAGAAGATTGTGAATGACAGCAACGGCGGGCTGGTGTGCATTATCATATAGAGATTAAAATGTTATTACTCCGGCGGTTAAATATCTCCCCAGATTGCGCAGAACAAATCTTCCTATGCAAGGCGGAAGATTGAGCTGTAGCAAGTGCTACAGCGATTGATAACAACGCAGCAGAGGGAGATTTGGGCAAGTAAGATGGTGCGATATTTAACCGCCGGAGTAATACTATTCACGGGCTTCCAGGCTGCGAATGCCGTGAATAGTAACTCTGCCCAGATGCTCCCGACAGGCTTTTTTTGCTTGCCCATAATGCGGATGTTGTATATACTGGTATTGGAAGCGTATCGCTCATAATCCGGATGCTGTATATACGGGCATAAGAAGAGCATGGCAGCACACTGCGGGAGGAGGGATTTGTATGGGAATTTATTTGAATCCGGGCAACGAAGGTTTCCGGGAGGCCGTCCGCTCTGAAATTTATGTGGACAAGACAGGTCTTATCGCACATACCAATCGATATCTGGGCACCAAGCAAAAATATCTTTGCGTCAGCAGGCCCCGCCGCTTTGGGAAATCCATGGCGCTTGAAATGCTGGCGGCTTATTACAGCCGCGGATGTGATTCCGGCGGACTGTTTCAGGG
>CAOKUK010000377.1 GCA_948472595.1 uncultured Eubacterium sp. | reverse complement strand
CCTGATTCTGTAAAGCCATAGAAATTGGCGAAAAATGCAGTTCCGGCGATGCTTTGGGTTGTTTCTGGCTGCAGAAAGTATTATAATGGGAGAAAAGAGCAAAATGATAGATAGTAAAAGGAGATTGAAATGAGTGATGAGAAGAAATATGCAATGTTAATTGATGCAGAGAATGTGTCCTCCAAATATATCGGAATCGTTACGAAGGAGGCCCAGAGCCTGGGCAATGTGACAATCCGCAGGATTTACGGGGATTGGACCTTAAGCTCAAAGAACTCCTGGCGGGATTCCCTGCTCGAGAACTCCCTGATTCCGGTTCAGCAGTATAGCTATACGGTAGGGAAGAATTCCTCTGATTCGGCAATGATTATAGATGCAATGGATATTCTATATACAAACGACGTGGATGGGTTTATCATTGTGTCCTCCGACAGTGATTTCACAAGGCTGGCCACCCGGCTGCAGGAGTCCGGCAAGCGCGTGATTGGGATGGGGGAGAGCAAGACGCCGACGCCCTTTGTGAGGGCTTGCGAGAAGTTCAAGACTCTGGATGTGCTTTATAAGAACAACCATCCGGAGCCGAAGGCAAGCGTGCCGGAACGCGGAAGGCGCATGGGGATTCGGACGGTTGAGCCGGAAAAAGCGCTTCTGAAAGATGTTTCGAAGGATGCGGAGCCTATTACGAACCTGAAAGAAATTAAGAAGACAGTGATATCCCTCTTGGATGAGAATTCTGATGAGGATGGCTGGATGTATCTGTCAGAGTTAGGGAATATGATCCAAAAGCTCTATTCTGATTTTGACTGCCGGAATTATGGGTATCATAAATTTGGGAAACTGATAGAGTCCTTCCCAGAGCTGCAGATGCGCAAGGATGACTCCAGCAATGGGATTACGAAAATTGTGCTGGTAAAGAAGCGGGAGGACTGAGCAGGGGCGCATTTGCCAATGCGCCCCTGTAGGAAGAAAATGCAGGGTGTCTCGGAGCGGGGTTCTTTTTTAGAAAGGCTGCATGGGCGTGGAGGCCTGGGAGGAGCGCTGGGCATGGACGAAGCTCCATATCATGTCATGCATCCATTCCACCGTCTCGCTTAATTTTTTGTTTTCTTCGTGCAGCATCGTGTTTTCCCGGCGTAATTTTTCCAATAATTCTGTTGTGTTGTTGTCAGTTATAGGATTTGCTGTCAATTTCATCACCTCTTTAGGATTATTATATCAGAATTATGGGCAATTTGGTGCTAAGGAACTGTCCAGAAATTTCCAGTCAGTTCCTAAGTAGGCGGATAGAAAGGGAAAGCGCCGCAGGGCAGGAATCTGCCTGGGAGGAAGATAGGGGGACAAGACACAGGAAAGGACAAGACAGATGAAAGGGTATGATTTTATTATTGTAGGGGCAGGGCTGTTTGGTGCAGTGTTTGCCAGGGAGGCGAAAAAAGCAGGGAAGAAATGCCTTGTGATAGAAAAAAGGGAGCATATTGCGGGGAACATTTATACGCAGGAAGTGGAGGGAATCCAGGTGCATGCCTATGGCGCCCATATTTTCCATACCTCCAACAAAGAGGTCTGGGAGTATGTGAATCGGTTTGCGGAGTTCAACCGCTATACGAATTCCCCGGTGGCAAATTACAAAGGGGAGATGTACAACCTGCCTTTTAACATGAATACCTTCCATAAACTGTGGGGGGTGGCCACGCCTCAGGAGGCAAAGGATAAAATTGAGGAGCAGAAGCAGGCCTATGCGGTAGAGAATCCCAAGAACTTAGAGGAGCAGGCGCTGAACCTGATTGGGCGGGACGTTTATGAGAAGCTGGTGAAAGGGTATACGGAGAAGCAATGGGGCAGGCGCGCCGCAGACCTCCCGGCTTTTATCATCAAGCGCCTTCCGGTGCGCTTCACGTATGACAACAACTACTTTGACGATGCTTACCAGGGAATCCCCATCGGCGGGTACACCAAGATGGTGGAAAGGATGCTGGAAGGCACGGAGGTGATTTTGGGGGAGGATTTCTTAGGAAAAAGGGAATATTATAAAGATAAGGCGGAAAAGATTGTATATACAGGGATGATTGACGAATACTTCAGCTATTGCTTTGGGGAGCTGGAATACCGTTCCCTGCGGTTTGAGACAGAAATCTTGGAAGAGGAAAACCATCAGGGGAATGCCGTGGTGAATTATACGGAATACGAGGTGCCATATACCAGGGTGATTGAGCATAAGCATTTTGAATACGGCGCGCAGCCCAAGACAGTGATTACCAGGGAATACCCCAAGGAATGGAAGAGAGGCGATGAGCCCTATTATCCCATGAATGATGAAAAGAATGCGGCGCTCTATGCCAAGTACCGGGAGGCTGCCCAGAAGGAAGGGGATGTGATTTTTGGCGGGAGGCTGGGGCAATATCGGTATTTTGACATGGACGACACGGTAGAGGCGGCCTTGGCCTGCGTCAAGGAACATGTGTATGGATTGGGGAAGGAGAGAAAGGCATGAAAAGGTTAGAAGAATATGTAAGGAGCATCCCGGATTTTCCGGAGCCGGGGATTATTTTCAGGGACGTGACCAGCATCCTGCAGGATGCGGATGGCCTGCATTTGGCCATTGAAGGGCTGTTGGGGCAGTTAGAAGGCGTGGACTATGACGTTGTGGTAGGGCCGGAATCCAGGGGGTTTATCTTTGGGGTTCCGGTGGCATATGAGATGCG
>CAOKUK010000376.1 GCA_948472595.1 uncultured Eubacterium sp. | reverse complement strand
TATGCGCCCAATGAGAACTTGGTGCAGAAGCAATAGGGCAAACAAAGCGGCAAAAGGATGGCTGTGATAGGGCGAAAGAATGAGGAGGGAAAAATGCCAGTCATATTGAAAGCAGAGAATATAGAAAAACAGTATGGGAGTGAAAAGACAGGCGTACATGCCCTTCGGGGGATTGATTTGGAGATAGAGGAAGGCCTGTTCTATGCCATCATAGGGAAAAGCGGCTCAGGGAAATCCACCCTGCTGCACATTTTAGGGGGGCTTGACAAGCCCACCAAGGGGGCGGTGTACCTGGAGGGGGAGAATATATCCTCTTTGCGGGGCAATGCCCTGGCGCTTGTCCGGCGGAGGCGGATTGGGTTTGTGTTCCAGTCCTACAACCTCTTGGAGGAGCATACCGTATTTGAGAATATCCTGCTGCCCATCCACCTGGATGGGAAGGAGGCGGACATGGAATTCGTAGATCAGGTGGTAGATGCGCTGGGCATCCGGGAGAAATTGTCCAGCTACCCAGACGAGCTGTCCGGAGGGCAGAAGCAGAGGGTGGCCATCGCCAGGGCATTGGCACCGAAGCCAGCCATCTTGCTTGCAGACGAGCCCACCGGCAACCTGGACGAGAAGACCAGCGGGGAAGTGATAGAGCTGTTGGAGAAATCAGCCCGGGAATTTCAGCAGACCATGGTGCTGGTGACCCATGATAGGGAAATCGCTGGCCGGGCGGACCGGGTGGTGACTATTTCAGACGGAAAAATCCAGTCTATCAGGCGGGAAAATTAGGATAGGGGCTGTTTGGGAAAGGAGCGAAAGAGGCAGTTATGGATAAGGGAAGGTTGGATTGCGAGATGGCATTTCAGGCGGCAGGAGAAGGGCAGATGCCCATTTTAAGGAGAAGCACGGCGGGAGGGAATGTGTTCCCCTATCTGTACTTTCCGCTGTTAGAAGAAACAGGAATCGTAAAGCATTGCTTTACCACAAGGCAAGGGGGCGTCAGCAAGGGGATTTTTGAGAGCCTGAACCTGAGCTTTTCCAGAGGGGACGACCCGGAGGCGGTAAGGGAGAATTTCCGCCGGGTAGCTCTGGCGCTGGGGATAGAGTATGGGAATTTTGTGTTTACGGATCAGACTCACACTACCAATGTCAGGCGCGTGAGTAGGGAAGATGCCGGCAAAGGGCTGACAAGGGAGCGGGACTATGCAAACGTGGACGGATTGATTACCGATGAGCCGGGAATCGTGCTGTCCACTTTTTACGCAGACTGCGTGCCGCTGTATTTTGTGGATGTGAAACATAAGGCAATCGGCCTTTCCCATTCTGGCTGGCGGGGAACGGTAGGGCGCATGGGGAAGAAAACCTTAGAGGCGATGCGGGCGGAGTACCGGACAGAGCCGGAGGATGTGGTCTGTGCGATAGGCCCTTCTATCTGCCAGGGATGCTATGAGGTCAGCGGGGATGTGGCGGAGGCCTTTGCGGAAGAATTTCCCGCCTATGAAGGAGAGCTTTTAGAGGACAAGGGGAATGGCAAATACCAGCTGGATCTCTGGCGCGCCAACGAGAAGGTGCTTCTGGACGCAGGCGTAAGGCCGGGGCATATCGCAGTGACAAACCTCTGCACCTGCTGCCATCCGAAGCTTCTCTTTTCCCACCGTGCAACCCAGGGAAAGAGGGGGAATCTGGGGGCGTTTCTGTGCCTGGCGGAATAGAAGCCTTTTTCTCAAATCGTTTTCCGTACACGAATGCAAGAAGAAAGGATGGGGGATCATGAAAGAGAAAAGAGATTCCGGAAATGTTTCAGCAGCATCGTCCTGGTGCTGCTTCTCTGTCTGCTGCTGCCGGTTTCGGCAGATGCGGCAAGCGTACAGCTGAACAAAGGCATCGTGTGCGAAATAAGGCAGGCAAATGGATAAAAAATGAAAAGAAAAAAGAATCCTGCTATGCAGGATTCTTTTTTGCCCATCACGCTCTTTCTGCCATTCAGTCATCTTCTTCCTGGGCATTGCTGGTGGAGTACACCTGCCGTTTCCGCGCCATCTCATCGCTTTCTAAGTATTCGTCATACGTGGTTACTTTGTCAATCATTGCGCCGTTTGGCAAAAATTCAATGATTCGGTTGGCCGTTGTCTGCACCACTTGGTGGTCGCGGGAGGCAAATAGGATTACCCCGGGGAATTTCATCAGCCCATTGTTCAAGGCCGTGATGGATTCCATGTCCAAGTGGTCTGTGGGCTCATCCAGAATCAGCACATTGGACCCCATAATCATCATCCTAGACAGGAGCACCCGCACTTTCTCGCCGCCGGAAAGCACTCGCATCCTTTTTACCCCGTCATCCCCGGCAAACAGCATCCTGCCCAGGAACCCCCGCACATAAGTGGCGTCCTTAATCTCCGAATACTGCGTCAGCCATTCCACAATCTGCAAGTCCGTGTCAAAGATGGCGGTATTGTCTTTGGGGAAGTACGACTGGCTGGTGGTGACGCCCCACTTGTAATGCCCCTCATCCGGCTCCATCTCCCCGGCCAGGATTTGGAACAGGGTCGTTTTGGCCGCTTCATTGCTCCCTACGAAGGCGATTTTGTCATTGTGCCCCATGATAAAGGACACGTTGTCCAGCACCTTTACCCCGTCAATGGTCTTGCTTAAGTTCTCCACCGTAAGCACCTCGTTCCCAATCTCGCGGTTTGGCCTGAAATCAATATAGGGGTACTTCCG
>CAOKUK010000375.1 GCA_948472595.1 uncultured Eubacterium sp. | reverse complement strand
TTTACAGGCCCTTCCGGCTGTGGCAAGAGCACGGTTCTGAAGCTTATGATGTGCCTTTACCCTTTGGACAGCGGGGAATATTATTTGCTGACCCGGCAAGGGGAGGGGAGGTTCGCGCCGAGATGGCGCAGCCTTTTTGCCTATGTCCCCCAAGGGAACCAGCTGATGTCCGGCACCATCCGGGAAATCATTGCCTTTGGGGATCGAGAGCGGATGCGGCAGGATGCGGAATTGGAGCGGGCTTTGCAGATTGCCTGTGCAGATGGGTTTGTAGGGGAATTGGAGCAGGGATTGGACACTTTGTTAGGAGAGCGGGGCACCGGCATATCCGAAGGGCAGATGCAGCGCATCGCCATTGCCAGGGCCATTTTTTCCAAACGCCCCATATTGCTGTTGGATGAAGCCACCAGCTCCCTGGACGAGGAGACGGAGGCAAGGCTGTTGAAGAACCTGCGCGCCATGACAGACCAGACTGTGGTGATTGTGACCCACAGGCTGGCGGTGCTGTCCATTTGCGACAAAAATATCGCCTTTGCCGAACAGGCAAAGAAGGCGCAGGGGGAGGAAGCTATGGGAATGTATGACAGAAAGGAAAGCAAGCAGTCGTTATGAGCAAAGAAGGAACGAACAAATCAGTCTGGGACATGCTTTACCTGGCTGCCTGCGCATTGCATCAGACAGTCCCGGATGCAGATTGGGCGGCACAGGTGGATTGGAAGCGGGCATACCGCTCCAGTAAGTACCATGGCATGGCCTCCATTGCCTGCATGGGGGCGGAGCAGGCAGAGGCCTTTGCCCAGGCGGACGATGCCCTTTTGAAGAGCTGGAGGGAGACAAAGGAAAAGGCCATCCGCAAGAATTTGCTGCTGGATGCGGAGCGGGGGCAGATTTTTCAGGAATTGGAGCGGATGGGCATTTGGTATGCGCCCCTTAAGGGAATCCTGCTGCAGGATTTTTACCCGAAATACGGCATGCGCCAAATGTCAGACAATGATATCCTCTACGACGTCAGCGGCCAGAAGGAGCTGATTGCCATGATGAAGAAGCGGGGGTATAAGGTGGAGAGCTATCCGGGATCCGCCCATGATGTCTTTAAAAAGCCCCCCGTCTACAGCTATGAGATGCATAAGTCCCTGTTCAGCAAAGCGGATGGGACGCAAGGGTACGCCTATTACCAGGGGATAGGGGAAAAGCTCATAAAAGATGGGCAGGGGGGGTACGCCCGCCGGTTTTCCGATGAGGACTTTTACATTTACCAGACGGCGCATGCCTACAAGCATTATGTCCATGGCGGGACAGGGCTGCGCTCCTTGATGGATGCCTATGTCTATGTCCGCAAAAAAGGCGGTTCCATGGATTGGGCGTATTTGGGCAAGGAGCTTGGGAAGCTTGAGATGGCAGGCTTTGAGGAGGAGAGCAGGGCGCTCGCCCAGAAGATTTTCGAAAAGCCCATGCTGCCTGGCACAGTCCGGCTGACGGCGAAGGAGCAGAAGCTGTTTGTCTTCCTTGCAGGCTCCGGGACGTATGGGACCATTGAGAACCATGTGGAGAAGACGCTGCAGAAGATGGAGAAGGAAGACGGCGGCTCGGAACGGGGCAGGAAACAGAAATACCTGCTTCGGCGCCTGTTCCCGGATATGGAGTGGTTCCGGGACAGCTATCCGTTCCTGGCAAAGCATAGGGTGTTGATTCCCTTTTTTATCCTTTACCGGATGGCGCGGGGCGCAATCTTTCGCAGGAAGCAGATACAGAGCGAGTTTCAGGCCGTGAAAAAGGCAGGGTCTTTGGTTGATAAGAAAGGAAAAAGAGGTAAGGAAAGCCATGATTGATTTAAAATTCTTACGGGAAAACCCGGAAATCGTAAAGCAGAATATCAGGAACAAATTTCAGGACAGCAAGCTGCCGCTGGTGGACGAGGTGATTGAGCTGGACATTGAGGCCAGGAAAGCGCAGCAAGAAGCGGATGCCTTAAGGGCCAGCCGCAAGAAGCTCTCCAAGCAGATTGGGGCGCTGATGGGCCAGGGGAAGAAGGAAGAGGCGGAGGCTGTGAAGGCGCAGGTGAACGCTGGAGCCGACCGCCTGGCTGAGCTGGAGAAGCTGGAAGGGGAGCTGCAGGAGAAGGTCACGAAGATTATGATGACAATCCCCAATATCATCGACCCTTCCGTGCCCATTGGGAAGGATGACAGCGAGAATGTGGAGGTGCAGAGGTACGGAGAACCGGTGACGCCGGATTTTGAGATCCCATACCATGCGGAGATTATGGAGCGGTTCCAGGGGCTGGATTTGGACAGCGCCAGGAAAGTGGCGGGGAACGGCTTCTATTACCTGATGGGGGATATTGCAAGGCTCCATTCGGCTGTGATTGCCTATGCCAGGGACTTTATGATTGGCCGCGGCTTTACTTACTGCGTGCCGCCGTTTATGATTCGCAGCAGCGTGGTGACGGGCGTGATGAGCTTTGCGGAGATGGACGCCATGATGTACAAGATTGAAGGCGAAGACTTGTACCTGATTGGGACCAGCGAGCATTCCATGATAGGGAAATTCATTGACACCATATTGAAAGAAGAGCAGCTGCCCCAGACTTTGACCAGCTATTCCCCCTGCTTCCGCAAGGAGAAGGGCGCCCACGGCATTGAGGAGCGGGGCGTGTACCGCATTCACCAGTTTGAGAAGCAGGAGATGATTGTGGTCTGCAAGCCCGAGG
>CAOKUK010000374.1 GCA_948472595.1 uncultured Eubacterium sp. | reverse complement strand
AACCCTTCTGGGATTTCCGGCGCCGTAATTGTAAGAGATTGTCGGCGAAGCCCCTTCTGTGACGGCCATGATGGGTGTGTCCAGTATCTGCCGCACGGAGGAGACGATGGTCATGGCGGACACATAGAGGGTTCCGCCGGTTTGCAGGAGCACGCTGTTGCATGCCACAGACACGAGGGAATTGGTGCATTGCATGACAAAGGGCGATAGCCCAAGGCTCATGATTTCCTTTGCATAAGGGAAGGAAAAAAGCTTTTGGAAGGATAGGGGGAACTCGTTCTTAGGCCCTAGGAAGAAACGGAGCACAAACAGCATGGATAAAAATTGTGAAATCACGGTCGCAATTGCAGCCCCATTTACCCCTAAGCCCAGGGTGAAGATAAAAACAGGGTCCAATATCATATTGGAGACAGCCCCAGCCAGTACGGAAACCATGCTGACGGTAGCGTACCCCTGCGCATTGATGTAGGGGTTCATGCCGGTGGCGACCATCAGGAATAGGGTGCCCAGCAGGTAAATCCGGATATAAGGCACGGAAAAACGAAGCTCGCCTGCCCCTGCGCCGAAGGCTGATAAAATCTGGGGCGCAGCCAGGCTGCAGGACGCCGCAAGGATGGCACCTGAGAGGATTTCAAGCCGGAACGCAGTGTTCAGGACGTCGCAGGCCTTTTCTTTGTTGCGCTTCCCAAGCTCGATGGAGAATAAAGGGGCGCCCCCAAGGCCGAACATATTGGTGAAGCCGCCGATTAGCATGACAATCGGGAAGCACAGGCCGATTGCGCCAAGCGCCTGGGTGCCGTGGCCTTCAATCCGCCCAATATAAATCCTGTCCACGATGTTATACAAAAGGCTGATAAGCTGGGCGGCCAGCATCGGCAGCGCTGTCTGTAAAATATTTCTTGTGATGGTGCCATGCGCAAAGTCTACTTTTCTCATATTGTCAACCTGCTTTCCAAGATGAATATCTGCATATAGGTAAATTATAACAGAAGTCCGCCGGCGTTGCAAATGGCGGCTTTTCTCCGTTCATTGACGCTGGGGTTGGAAATGGGTATAATAAGGGCAAAGAAAGGAAGGTTTGCCAATTGGATGTGCCTGCCCCAAAATAGGGAAATGGGCACGTAGAAGCAGGGAAGAGGGTGAGAGGATGCAAAAGGCATTCAATGTGACGGGCGCATGTATGTGGAATCGGCATTATATGGTGAATATAGAAACGCGGATGGAAGAAATCAAAAGGCTGGTAGATGCGGCGGATTACATCACAATCCATAAAGCAAGGCAATATGGGAAAACCACCACATTGCTGGCTCTGGAGCAGTATCTGAAAAAAGATTACTATGTTGTCCTGCTGGATTTTCAGATGCTTGGCTCTGGGGAGTTTGAGAATGAAAATGTCTTTGCGCTTTCTTTTGCAAGGCTTTTTTTGCGGGAGTTTCAGAGAAATGGAGCCGTATTTCCAGAAGGATGCCATAAAGCGCTCGGGCGGCTTTCCCAGGCTGTGGGCAAGGAGCAGGCGAATTTCCGACTGCAGAGGCTGTTTGAATCCCTCAGCGATATTTGCGGTGCGGCAGATAAGCCGGTTGTGCTGATGGCGGATGAGGTGGACAGCGCGGCAGGCCATCAGATTTTCCTGGATTTCCTATCGCAGCTGCGCGCTTATTATATGAGGCGCATGATAGTGCCTACATTTCATTCTGTCATATTGGCGGGGGTATATGACGTCAAGAACCTGAAGCAAAAATTCAGTCCGGGGCATAGCGGCAAAGTGAACAGTCCTTGGAACATTGCCGCTGATTTTAGGGTGGATATGAGCTTGACGCAGGAGGGCATTTTACAGATGTTAGAGGAGTATGAAAAAGACTGGCATACAGGCATGGACAAGGAAGAGATGGCAGGGCTGGTATATCGTTATACCTCTGGCTATCCATACCTTGTGTCCAGGCTGTGCAAGCTGATGGATGAGGAAATCGGCATGCGGGGACAGTTTGGCTCAAAGGGCGCTGCATGGACGAGGGATGGATTTTTGGAGGCAGTCCGTATGGTTCTGTCGGAGAAAAATTCCTTATTTGAATCCCTGATGGGAAAACTGGCGGATTACCTTCAATTGGATGAGATGCTGCAGGCGTTGCTTTTTACGGGGAAGGGCATTGTATATAATCCGGATGAGATGGCAATCGACATGGCTTCTATGTTTGGCTTTATCCGAAATGAGAAGGGGAATGCAGTGATTGCCAATCGGATTTTTGAAATGCGGCTTTACAATCGGTATCTGTCAACGGCTGAGCTTCAAGGGCAGAAGCTGTATAGGGCTTCTTTGGAGGATAAGAATCAATTTGTGAATGGTGGGTATTTGAATATGAGGCGGGTTTTGGAGAAATTTGTGGAGCATTTTGATGATTTGGCATGGCGAGGAATACAATAGGAGGGGGAAGAAGCAGCTGTTGGGCTATTTGGAGGATTACTATATCGATAAGGGGTATATGCTCAGCTTCAATTTTAACAAACAGAAAGAAATAGGCGTCCGTGAGATTGTTATGGGGGATAAAGTGTTGGTAGAAGCGGTAGTCTAGTGTATTGTCTTGTCTGCTTGATGCCATCTGCCAGCACTGCAGCGGTTAAATATCGCAATTCCTCTTTCCCAATGGGGGAAAATGTGTTAGGATAAGAGTGGCAATTTGGCGGCATTGGGCTGCTGTGCTGTCTACAAGTATAGGAAGGG
>CAOKUK010000373.1 GCA_948472595.1 uncultured Eubacterium sp. | reverse complement strand
GGAAGAGCTCTTATATGGGCTGATTATCTGCAGCGGGAACGATGCGGCCAACGTGATTGCGAATTTGGTCTCCGGAAGCCAAGAATCATTCGTGACGCTGATGAATGAGGAGGCCAAGGCCTTGGGCGCCACCAATTCCCATTTTGTAAACCCCCATGGGCTCCATGACGAGGAGCACTACACTACAGTGTACGACATGTACCTCATCTTCCAGGCGGCTATAGAGGATGAGCGGTTCAAGGGCTTAATCAGCGCAACGTCCCACGAAGGGAAGCTAACCAACGCCGCTGGGGAGGCCGTCACGAAAGAATGGGCCAGCACCAACCACTACCTGACGGGGGAAGCCGCACAGCCGGAGGGCGTCCATGTGATAGGCGGGAAGACCGGCACCACCAACGCCGCAGGCTATTGCCTGGTGCTGTACAGCGAGGGAGAGGGCGGCGCGCCGTATATCTCCATCGTCTTCAAGGCGGGGAGCCGGGAGGACCTCTATGGGGAAATGAGCCAGCTCCTTGGGGAAATAAAAAAATAGGGAAGTTTTTAGAAAATAGCAGTTGCAACTTTTATCAATATATACTATAATTACCATATGAAAAATACTGACAACATACAAAATAGACGGTTGTTTTTTGGCATTTTCAGAATAGCTTTGTCTATTTTGCACAAAAGCAGTGAGACTAGGAGGAGATTGTCATGATACAAATTATAGCTGGAGAAAAGGGAAAAGGGAAGACGAAATATCTGTTGGAAAAGGTGAATGAGTCGGTGAAGTCCGCAACAGGCAATATCGTATATTTGGACAAGAGCCAGAAGCATATGTACGAATTGAGCAATAAGGTTCGGCTTATCAACGTTTCAGACTACATCATTTCAAATTCTGACGAATTTTTAGGGTTCTTATGCGGGGTCATTTCCCAGGACCACGATTTGGAAGAAATGTATTTAGACAGCTTCCTCACAATCGCAAAGATGGACGACAGCGATTTGGCGCACTCCCTTGAAAAATTGGAGACCATCAGCGAGAAATTCCATGTTGATTTTGTGCTTAGTATTTCCAGGAACGAAAGCGACCTTCCCGACTGCGCAAATGGTAAGGTGATTGTTTCCTTGTGATATCCGCTGCTGTTGAAGCGCGCGGGAATATGGCGTTACGAAAGAAAAAGGGGTTATCAGCGAAACGCGATAACTCCCTTTTCTTCTTGCGCTTCGCTTGGGCGTCAAGCGCCCGGCGCATTAGGCTTCATTGATGGAACGGATGCGCCCGAAAACGCTAAAGAGGTATAGGCCCCCGATTCCCACAATGCCATAGATAATCCTGGTCAGCCAGCTCATGCTGCCAAACAGGAAGGACACAAGATCGAAGCGGAACAGGCCAATTAGCCCCCAATTTATGGCGCCGATAATGACAAGCGCTAACAATGTGTAATCCAATGCTTTCGTATTCATTTGCATTCCTCCTTCTACACAAGCTTAGTATTGCCGCTGCGGCAAAAAACATGTTGGGAATTTATGGAAACAAAGGAAATACAGAATCGAGGGAATCATGGCAAAGAGCAAAAAGGTCGTAAAATTTCACAGGACGCTGCGCCTCAATATGGCAGTTGTCCTTTTCCTTGTAATTTTTTTCTATATGCTGTATAATATGTTCCGTTATTTTACGACTCCGCAGGTGGCGGTCTATGAAGTGTCCCAGGGAAGCATTGTCCAGGACAGCCTATATACCGGCGCAGTCCTGCGGGAAGAGAAGGTTTTCTACACCGAGGAGGCGGGATACGTCAATTATTACAACAAGGACGCCTCTAAGGTGGGGGTGGGCTCCTATGTGTACTCCATCGATGAGCTGGGAGATTTCTACCATAAGGTCATGGAGCCGGCCGATGGGCAGCTCTTTGCGTCTGAGGGCTCTTACGATAAATTGGAGGAGACGGCTGAGAGGTATGTGCTGGGCTATTCCGATGAGGGGTTCCACCAGGTCTATGCTTTTCAGGATGAGGTTGAGGCGGCCATGGTTGAGGCGGCCGGCGCAAACGCCCTGTCCATGTTGGACGGGCAGGAGGGCGCCGCTGCAGGGGTTCATGCCTATACGGCTCAGGAGCCGGGCATTGTGGTGTACAACATAGACGGCTTGGAATCCATGACCTTGGAGAATTTTACGGATGAATTATTTGATGCGGAGGCCTATAAAAAGAACAACCTGATTTCCCGGAGCCAGGTGGCCGCCGGGGATGCGGCCTATAAGCTGGTGACCAGCGAAGCCTGGGACTTAGTGGTGCCAGTGGATGAAAAGCTGGCCAAGAAGCTGAAGGAAGAGGACAGCCTAAAGGTGCGGTTTAAAAAGGATAATTCCATAGCCTGGGGCGCATCCAGCATTATAAGCCGCGGAAATAGCCAATACTTGGCTCTGTCCTTCCAGGATTCTGCAATCCGTTTTGCCACGGACAGGTATTTGGAAATTGAGCTTTCCATGTCAGAGGCCAAAGGCCTGAAAATCCCAAATACTGCATTGACCACGAAAAAATTCCTCCTCATCCCTAAGGATTACTACACTTACGACAAGGAAACGGACTCCAACGGCGTGATTTGCCGCCATACAGACGAGGATGGGAAGGTGACCGAGGAGTTCGTGGCGGCGTCTATAGGGGATGTCAAGAAAGGGAAGTACTGCATCACGTCCGCCAAGCTCAAAAAGGGGGACAGCATCGTCCACCCAGAGACGAGGGAGAAATACA
>CAOKUK010000372.1 GCA_948472595.1 uncultured Eubacterium sp. | reverse complement strand
GCCATGCTGCTCGTCGTCCTCACAGATAATCACGCGGTCAGCCCGCTCCAAGATGGGGCGAGCCTCTGGCCATGCTTCCTCATGGAAGATCAAGGAATCCCTCTCCTTTGATTCCTGGTTCAGGGAAAACAGCTCCCCCAGGCGGCAATGCACCGCAAGGAATTCCCTAGCGTTGCCAAAAATATGGTAGGCCACATGCTGGTTTACAGAGATAATGTTTGCCAATATGGCCCGCTCTAAAATGCTGCGCCCATATTTCCCAAACCCAATCAGCACAATCGTATCCTCGCAGTTGCGCAGCGGCTTCGAGCGCCAATACTGCCTGGCGCAGCATTCGTAACTGTGGAAGAAGTTAATGTTGCCCGAAAGCCGGTCCTGGCCGTTTGTGGTCCGGGCATAGACCTCCACCGGCAAATCATGCAGGCCGGTCGCCCGCCTGTTAGCGCCGATATCATTTTCTTTCATCAAAAAAACCTTGCACTTTGCGCCGACATTCTTCTTTTTCGCCACAACCTTATCCAAGGGGGCGCTCACATAGATGCAGGGGTAGTCCAGGATTTCGCCCTGGCTGCCCCTCCTCTCCCCATAGATAATCAGCGCTTTGGGGTCTTCCTTGTATATATTGGCGGCAAGCGCATTCGATTCCACTTCGCAGTCTGCAAAATAATACCAGTTTTTGCGCCGCTTTAAGCTGAGCATGAGAAAAGGCATCCCTTCGCTGGAAATAAAGGAGGTCACGGCTCCCAGCAAAGTCACCATAATGCCGGCGGACAAAAGCAAGAACACCATTCCCACCGCATGGCCCAAGGGCGTCACAGGCACCAGGTCGCCGTACCCCACCGTGGTCAAAGTCACCAGGGAATACCAAAAAGCGTCCCCAAATGTCCTTATCATCGCATTCCCGCTTGCAGATTCCGACCAGTAGAGGACGGACAGCAAACCCAGATAGGCCACTGACAGCAGGAGGATAAAATATAGATAAATCTTCTTTCTCCCTTTCATACTGGCAATCCCACAGCCATATCCGTAATCTGTAAATTCAAACCCATGGCTTTCCTCCTTCCAGCCTCCGAATACCTTAATGTTTGGCGCAGAATATTTTTCTGAGCGTGCTGCTAGCTTTCTTTCTGTTATTATATCCCATTCTGCCCTGATGTCAATAAAAAGCTGCTGACGCACATTCCCTCAATGCGTCAGCAGCTTCTTCCTTCTCAAATCATATGTCGCTGTCCCTTGTGCCTATCTCCTATTTCCCTTTCAAATAGTTGACATGCAGCAGCGCATGCTCGCGGTTCTTCAGCAGGTCGTTGTACAGGGTCTCCACTAAGGGGTTCTCCTCGCTCCGCTTAATCTGGAGGGCTTTGTCGGTCTTGTAAAGGCCTTCTGCCCGGAGCCGCTTTTCCGTAGAGCGGGCGAATGGCTGCCCTGCCCCTGCCACGCAGCCACCGGCGCAGGCCATGACTTCCACGAAATCGAAACGCTCTTCCCCGCTCTCTATTTTCTGGAGGAGCCTGTCCGCATTGCCCAGGCCGCTGACCACCGCAATGCGCAGCTGCCTGTCCTGGTAAGGAAGCTCGCAGATTTTTACGCCCTCCATCCCGCGCAGGCCGATAAACTCAATGTCCTTTAAGGCCTTCGGGCTCTTGTCTTCCACCACCCGGCGCACGGCAGCCTCCGTCACGCCGCCGGTGGCGCCGAAAATCACGCCCGCCCCGGAATAAATGGAGAACGGCATGTCATAAGCTTCTGGCTCTAGCCGGTCAAAACGGATTCCAATCTCCTGGAGCATCGTGATAATCTCTGAGGAGGTCAAGACGTAGTCGATATCAGGAACCCCCCTCCGCTTGAACTCCTTCCTGGAGGCCTCGAACTTCTTGGCCGTGCATGGCATGATGGCCACGGACACGGTCTCCACGCCCTCTTTCTTATCCTGCTTCTTATAGTATTCCTTAATGACCGCCCCAAACATCTGCATGGGCGACTTGGCCGTGGACACATAAGGCATCAGGTGGGGGTACTGGGTCTCCACAAACCGAATCCAAGCCGGGCAGCAGGAGGTGAACAGGGGGTATTTCCTATCCTCTTCCTCCAAGGACTCCAACAGCTCTTCCGACTCTTCCATAATCGTCAAATCCGCCCCTAAGGACGTGTCAAAAATCGCATCCACGCCAAGCCTGCGCAAGGAGGCCACCAGCTTCCCAATGGTGTTCTCGCCCGGCTCATAGCCATAGGCTTCCCCTACCGCCACCCGGACTGCCGGGGCAATCTGCACCACTACCCGTTTCTTGGGGTTGTGGATGGCTTCCCAGACGTCATGGGTATCCTGCTTGATGGTGATGGCGCCCGTGGGACAGACCGCTGCGCATTGGCCGCAGTTGACGCAATTGGTGTCTGCGATGTCCTTGCCAAAGGCTGTGGAAATCTCCATGTCAGCCCCTCGGTGGGCAAAATCAATCGCCCCCACATGCTGAATCTCGCTGCAGACCCGGACGCAGTCCCCGCATAGGATGCATTTGTTGGGGTTGCGCACGATGGACTTGGATGAGGTGTCCAAGGGGCGGATTGGCTTTGTATTCTCAAAACGCACGGCCGGAATCCCAAACCGCGTTGCCAGCTCCTGGAGCTTGCATTTCCCATTCTTTTCACAAGTGGTGCAGTCCCTGCAATGGGCCGCCAACAGCAGCTCTAAGATACGCTTCCTGTGGTAATACAGCTGCGGGGTATTGGTACGG
>CAOKUK010000371.1 GCA_948472595.1 uncultured Eubacterium sp. | reverse complement strand
GCCTATTAAATCTTGCATCAAATTTAGAAAACGGAGGCTTTCTGCATGAATAAAAAAGATATCTTAGAACTGAGGCGCCGCTTCAAAAAAGAGACATGCACCTTCACCCGCCTGTGCGGGTGCTACGTGGATGGCGAGCGGAACCGCATCTTGAAACTGGGAGAAACATTCCTGAACATAGAGGACGAGGCTTTCTATAAATACTTGGAAATAGCCAAGAAGGTTCTTTCCGGCGCATTGGGGAACAACCTCCTGGAGTTGGAATTCCCCTTGGAGGAAGAGGCTTCCGGGGGAAGGCAGCAGTTTTTGAACGCTTTGAGGAAGAGCGCCTTAAAGAACGAGGATTTGTTGGAGCGTTTCTACGACCTTATCATAGAGAATTTCGAGTTTTCCGGCAATTACTTAATCCTGCTCTTCCATGACGCCTATGACGTCATCAAGAAGACCAGCGACAACATGGCTTTGGATGAATCGGAGGAGGTCTACGAATACCTGCTCTGCGCCATTTGCCCCGTTTCCTTGAGCAAGCCTGGCCTGGGCTATCTGGCAAGCGAGAACCGCTTTGGCGCCAGGATACGGGACTGGGTGGTGGGTGCGCCGGAAAGCGGGTTTGTGTTCCCAGCCTTTACCGACCGAAGCGCAGACATCCACAGCGTCATGACTTACCACAAAAACGCCCGCGTCCCCCATGCCGAGCTGATGGAGGGTGCGCTGGGCTGTGCGGCTAAGCGGACAGCCACGGAACAGAAGCAGGCCTTTGAGGCGATTGTGAAAAAAGCGGTGGGCGGCGATGAAGAGGTGTCCCGGGAGGTGTTTTATGAAATCCAGCACGGCCTTTCCGATATGGCTGGGAGCCAGCCGGAAGATGCGGACATGCAAAGGGAGCCGCTGCGCTTAACGCCCCAAGATATCGGGGAGATAATGGCGGAGGCAGAGGTGCCGGAAACAGCAGCCGCCAGGATTGAAGAGTCTTACCGGGAGGAATTCCAGGATGAAATCCCTATCTTAGACTCCCTGCTTGACCCCAAGGCGGCAGAGGCCGGGAGCCGGCGCCGCCAGGAACGGGATTTGGTAAAGAAGGTCGCCTCCCTGGAAAGGCAGCTGGCTGACAGCCGCATGGATGAAGGGGATAATGACAGCGTTGGGGCTAGTGGAGCTAAGACTTATGACGTCATCCTGCGCGTGAAGCCGGAAAAGGCCTCCCAAATAAAATCCCAAGTGATTGACGGCAGGAAATGCCTGGTGATCCCCATGGATGAAAATGAGCATGCGGCCATCAACGGCGTGAATACGGCAGTTTAGTCATTTATAGGAGAGGCGGATATGAAACCTATTCAATCCAATCATGTCTCCATCCGCCAGGCAACGCCGGCGGATGCCAGGCAGCTTGCCGCATGGTGGAACGATGGCGTTGTGATGGCGCATGCAGGATTCCCCAATGGCTTGGGGATTACGGAAGAAGAAGTGATTGGCAGGCTCGGCGGCGGCAGCCTGGTGATTGAGGAAAAGAGCCGCCTAATTGGCGAATGCTGTTTTCGCGACATAGGAAATAGGATGGTGGAAGTTGGCATCAAAATCTGTGAATTTGACTGCCAAAACCGGGGCGTGGGCAGGATTGCGCTGAGCATGCTCATACGCTGGCTGTTTGATAAGGGTTACATAAAAATTTTGACGGATACGAATCTGACAAACCAGCGGGCGCAGCATGTCTATGAATCCCTGGGATTTCAAAAAATTAGGATTAATCTGAATTCATGGACAGACCAGATAGGCCAAAAACAGTCTTCCGTAGATTATGAATTGACAGAGGCCTGTTTTGCTGATTATAGAAAAAATTGCGATAGTTCGCTGCTAGAGTGATATGCAGGAGGGCAAGAGATGGGCATTCAAAAAACAAGCAAATTCATCAGCCTGATTTTGAGGCACAAGCCGGAAGTTATCGGCATTGCATTGGATGAGCATGGGTGGGCAGACGTTCAGGAGCTGATAGAGGGCGTAAGCCGCACGCATCCGCTTTCCATGGGGATTTTGGAGGAGGTTGTTTATGAGGTCATGGCCAAGCAGATGGAAGAAAACGGGCATATTTTCTATCGCTCCGTAAATGGGGTATGGCTTACAAAGGCGGCGCCGGCAGAATACCTAAGGAAAATCAGCCCCATTTTCTCATGATACGAAGGGACAACATCAAAGGAACATGCATACCAATGGAATCGTCAGGATGGAAGCCAGGGTGCTGAGCACAATCCCATTCGTGCATGCGGCTTCGTCCGCTCCGTATTCTTTCGCAATCAGCGTGACGATGTTCCCCACCGGCATGGCAAGCTGCAGGGCAAATACGCCGAAAATAACCGGGTCTGCCCCAAAGGGCTTGAGCAGGAGGATTGCGGCGATGGGAAGCGCCACCATCTTAATGGCTGTGAAGCCATAGGCCCGCCCGTTGGAAAAGATGGATTTCAAATCCGATTTGGCGATGGACATGCCAATCAGGAGCATGGAAAGCGGGATGGTGGCGTTCCCCATGTAATCGCAGAAGTTTGCAACCGGCGCCGGCGCCTTAAGCTGGAATAGGAAAATCACCACGGCAAGCAGAGAGAACACAACGCCTGGGTTTGCCATGCGCCGCCACTGTGCCCTGGAATCCTCTCCCGCCTCCAACGCCATGTCGGCCCCAGCCTGCCCCCGAGCCACAGGGGCTTTCCCAATTCCAGGATTCCCTCCTGCTTCAAACGCTGTT
>CAOKUK010000370.1 GCA_948472595.1 uncultured Eubacterium sp. | reverse complement strand
AAGGCACTCCACAGGACATACATCTGGCCCCCTGGCGTTCCTGCTCCTCCTTTGATAAGGGCGTGTGGAATTCGTGAAAATGCTTTAGTCTCTCCTTCGGCGCCTCCGCCACCTTGTCCTGTCTGTCATATTCCATAAAACCTGTCGCTTTTCCCACTTCTCCACCTCCTATTTCTCGCCCTTCATAGCGTAAAATGCTTCCGTCTTCGCCTGCTCGCTGCTCATACCCTGCTCCTCCAACTGAAGGATTGTGGTCAGCATCCGCTCATAATCTACAGGGATAATCTTCTTAAACTTCGGCAGATATTCCTTAAAATGCTCAAGAATCTCCTTCCCAATCTGAGAATTTGTGCAAGCCACATGCTCCTCAATCATGCCTTTTAACTCATTGACATCAAACTTCGACGAAATACGCTCAATATTTACCATTTGCTTGTTTACATTCCGGTACAAATCACTGTCCATATCCAGCACATACGCTACCCCGCCGCTCATTCCTGCAGCAAAGTTCCTGCCCGTCTTGCCAAGGACAGCCACCCGTCCTCCTGTCATATAATCACATCCATGGTCGCCTACACCCTCCACCACGGCTATGGCGCCTGAGTTGCGTACTGCGAAGCGTTCGCCCGCCACGCCGTTGATGAAGGCCTTGCCGCTGGTTGCCCCATAGAGAGCAACATTTCCTATAATAATGTTCTCGTGATGGCGGTACTTCACTCCCCGCGGCGGATACACAATCAGCTTGCCGCCTGACAGACCTTTCCCAAAGTAATCGTTGCTGTCCCCCACAAGCTCTAAGGTAAGCCCCTTTGGAATAAACGCCCCAAAAGATTGGCCGCCTGCACCTGTACATTTCACCACATAACTGTCCTCGGTAAGCCCATCCGGATGCCGCCTGGTAATCTCGGAGCCAAAAATCGTCCCAAAGGTCCGGTCCGTATTGGTCACGTCTACCTCGATACTGCGCTTCTGTCCCTTTTTCAGAGACGGAAGAAGCTGTCTTACTAAAACCCTCTCATCCAGCGTCTTTTCCAGCTCAAAATCATACACCTTCTTCGGGTTAAATGTTACCAGCGTCTTGCTTCCTTGATGCGGATTATAAAGAATTCGTCCAAGCTTCAGCGTAGCCGCACGGGCGGAGGTGGGCTGTTCCTTCACTCTCAAAAGGTCTGTGCGCCCCACCAGTTCGTCAATCGTGGGAATGCCTAGCTTTGCCATGTACTCTCTTAAATTCTCCGCCATAAACCGCATAAAATTCATCACATACTCCGGCTTGCCGGCAAAATTCTTCCGAAGCCTGGGATTCTGGGTTGCGACCCCCACTGGACAGGTATCCAGATTGCAGACACGCATCATCACGCATCCCAGGGTAATCAGCGGCGCCGTAGCAAATCCAAATTCCTCTGCCCCAAGAATGGCCGCAATGGCAATATCACGCCCGCTCATAAGCTTGCCGTCCGTCTCAAGCCTCACCCGTTCCCTAAGCCCATTCTGGATTAAAGTCTGATGGGTCTCCGCAAGGCCAAGCTCCCAGGGAAGACCGGCATTGTGGATTGAGCTTCTGGGCGCGGCGCCTGTCCCTCCGTCATAGCCGGAAATCAGAATCAACCCTGCGCCCGCTTTGGCCACGCCTGCGGCAACCGTACCCACGCCCGCCTCAGACACCAGCTTCACCGAAATCCTTGCATCCTTGTTGGCATTTTTACAATCATAAATCAACTGCGCCAAATCCTCGATGGAATAAATATCATGGTGAGGCGGCGGAGAAATCAAGCTGACCCCAGGAGTGGAATGGCGGGTATTGGCAATCCAAGGGTACACCTTTCCTCCCGGAAGATGTCCTCCCTCTCCCGGCTTCGCGCCCTGGGCCATCTTAATCTGAATCTCCTTTGCGCTTACCAGATAGCGACTAGTGACGCCAAACCGTCCGGAGGCAACCTGCTTGATGGCAGAACAACGGTCGCTGTCCAGCCGTTCGATTTCTTCTCCTCCTTCTCCGCTGTTGGACTTGCCCTTAAGACGGTTCATGGCAATGGCCAAGGTCTCATGGGCCTCCTTGGAAATAGAGCCGTAGGACATAGCGCCTGTCTTGAACCTTTTCACAATGGAATCCACGCTCTCCACTTCATCAATGGGAATTCCCTTCTTGGGGTAGTTGAACTCTAATTGTCCCCGCAGGTTAATATACTGGCCTTCTGTATTAACCATTTCCGTATATTTGCGGAACATCTCATAATCCCCCCGCCTGGTGGACTGCTGAAGCATATGGATGGTCTGGGGATTGTAAAGATGCCTTTCCCCGCCGCTTTTTGACTTGTGCTGCCCGATGCTGTCAAGGGTCATATCCACCTCAAGCCCTAATGGGTCAAACGCTTGGGAGTGGCGCGCCACATAGTCCGCCGCAAGCTCGTCTATGCCGATTCCGCCTACGCGGCTTACCGTATCTGTAAAATACTTTTGGATGAATTCCTCTTTTAATCCGATAGCCTCGAAAATCTTCGCACCCTGGTAGGACTGGATTGTTGAGATTCCCATCTTGGAGGCAATCTTCACAATCCCGCCAAGAACAGCATGGTTATAATCCTCCACAGCCGCATAGTAATCCTTTTTCAGCATATTTGTCTCAATCAGATGCCGGATGGATTCATGGGCAAGGTAAGGATTGATGGCACATGCTCCATAGCCCAAAAGAGTTGCAAAATGATGAACCTCCCTTGGCTCTCCCGTCTCCAAAATGATGGCCACA
>CAOKUK010000369.1 GCA_948472595.1 uncultured Eubacterium sp. | reverse complement strand
ATTAAAGAGGGAAACAGGGAAAGGATTCAGGTTTTCGAAGGCATTGTCTTAAAGAGGCAGGGCGGGAGCAGCCGCGAGACATTTACCGTGAGGAAATTTTCCAATGGCGTTGGCGTAGAGAAGACATGGCCGCTGCATTCCCCCAACGTGGAGAAAATCGAGGTGGTTCGTTACGGCAAAGTAAGGCGCGCGAAACTGAATTACTTGAGAGGCCGCGTAGGCAAGAGGGCGAAGGTAAAGGAACGGGTAAGGTAATCCTACCGATACAGCCAGGCCGCAGCTTCAAAGCATATGGGATTAGAAAGGGGCAAATACATTCTGTAGTTGCCTCTTTTTATACACATGCGCCTATTGCTTGATTCGCAAGAAGCTGCCACAAAAAAGATAGGATAAGAGGATGAGAAGAGCAGCAGGGTTGAGCTTTTATCGCAGGAAGAAAAAAATAAATACAGGCATTCTGAAGGAAATCCTCATTTGGGCAGTGGAGATTCTGCTGACCGTGGCGGTGACGGTGATTGTGGTGTCTTTGTTTGGATTCCGTATCTCCGTGGTGGGTTCTTCCATGGCGCCAACACTGGAAAATGGGGAGACCATTTTAGTGAATCGGTTTGTGTACCATCTGCTGGCTCCCAAGCAGGGGGATTTGGTGGTGTTTTTGCCCAATGGGAATGAGAAATCCCATTACTATATCAAGAGGGTGGTGGCAGTCCCTGGGGATACGGTGCAGGTGAAGGACGGGATGATTTACGTCAATGGCTCCCCTATAGAGGAGGAGACTGTCCCGGCAGTGGAGAATGCTCTGTCTGCAGAGGATGAGGTTACCATTGGCGAGGATGAATATTTCGTAATGGGCGACAACCGCAGCAGCAGCGAGGACAGCCGCTATGCCAGCATTGGCAATGTGAAGAAGGAATACATTGTGGGGAAGGCATGGATGGTGGCTTACCCTTGGAAGGATTTACGTCTAATAAAGTGAGGTGGCGATATGCATTTTCAATGGTATCCCGGGCATATGACGAAGGCAAAGCGCCAGATGCAGGAGGACATGAAATTAATTGATTTGGTGATAGAGCTGGTGGACGCCAGGATTCCCCTAGGCAGCCGCAATCCGGATATTGACGAGCTGGGGCGGAATAAAGCCAGGCTGATCCTGATGAATAAGGCAGACTTGGCAGATGAAAGGCAGACGGAATCATGGATGGCCTATTTCCGGGAAAAGGGGTATTTTGCAGTGCGGCTGGATGCCAGGAGCAAGTCTGGCATGAAGGCAATTGGCGCAGAAATCATGAAGGCCTGCCAGGAAAAGATAGAGAGGGACCGCAAAAGGGGGATTAAGAACCGCCCGGTGCGCGCCATGGTGGTGGGAATCCCGAATGTGGGGAAGTCCACCTTTATCAATACCTACGCAGGGAAAGCCTGCGCCAAGACAGGGAATAAGCCGGGAGTCACGAAGGGGAAGCAGTGGATTAAGCTGAATAAGAATGTGGAGCTTTTGGATACGCCTGGGATTTTATGGCCGAAGTTTGAGGATCAGCAGGTAGGGCTGCATTTGGCGCTTATCGGCTCTATAAAGGATGAGATTTTGAATATGGATGAGCTTTCCCTGGAACTTATTCGGATTTTAAAGGAGAAATACCCGGGCGTGCTAGGGGAGCGCTATGGCGTGGAAGAAGGGCAGGATGCGCCGGAAATCCTTCTCTCGGTTGCAAAGAAGCGGAATTGCTTGAAAAAAGGCAATGAGCTGGACTACGGCAAGGCAGCGGCGCTGCTGCTGGATGAGTTCCGCAGCGGAAGCTTGGGAAGGATAAGCCTGGAGTTCCCGGAGGAAGGATTATGAGGAAGAAAAAGAAGATTGGCAGCGAGATGGAAGGCGGCGCGAATGAGGCGGCAGAAGGGAAGAAAAGCTTGTTAGGGGAAACGGTGAGCTTTGCGCTCTATATCGCCATTGTGTTTTTAATCACTTATCTGGTCATCCATTATGTGGGACAGCGCACCCAGGTGAGCGGGATGTCCATGGAATATACCTTGAGCGATGGGGATAACCTGATTGTAGATAAAATTTCTTATCGCTTCCATGACCCGGAGCGGTTTGACATTATCGTGTTCCCCTTCCTGCAGGAAGAAGAAACGTATTATATCAAAAGGATTATCGGCCTTCCAGGGGAGACGGTACAGATTGGGGAGGACGGCACGATATTGATTGACGGTGAGGAACTGGAAGAATCCTATGGGCGCGAGGTGATACAGAGCCCAGGGGCTGCCGCAGAACCCATTGCCTTGAAGGAGGGCGAATATTTTGTGCTGGGCGATAACCGTAACGCCAGCTCAGACAGCCGGGATCCCAGCGTGGGGATGATAAAGAAGGAAGATATCATAGGGCGCGCGTGGCTCCGCATCTATCCTTTCGATAAGTTTGGGTTTATTAAGCATAAATAGGGTCGGGAGCCAGAGGCTATTCCAAAACAACAGTTACAGAGCGGCCCATAAGGCCAGGAGGGCAGAAGTGGGAACACAAAGGAAAATTGGAGAGATTAAATTAGAATTACAGGCAGCAGAGGAGACGATGCTGCCTTCTTTTATAGCGGCATACCAGGAGGATGGACGGGCCGGCGCACAGAAGCTGGTGCAGCAGGCGCAAAAGAAGCTGGAAGCCCTGGAACGGGAGAGGGAGCGGATAGAGTCCTTAAAGGTGTATGAGAGGAAATTTGCTTCCAAAGCCTATATCTGCGGCATTGATGAGGCGGGTAGGGGGCCTTTGGCGGGGCCTGTGGTGGCGGGGGCTGTCATCCTGCCCAAGG
>CAOKUK010000368.1 GCA_948472595.1 uncultured Eubacterium sp. | reverse complement strand
TCCGTATGCTGACCTTCCTCCCCTTAGAGGAAATCGACAAAATGGATGCCTGGGAAGGGGCGCAGCTTAACCAGGCCAAAGAAATCCTGGCCTTCGAGCTGACTAAGCTGGTGCATGGCGAGGCAGAGGCCAAGAAAGCGCAGGATGCCGCAAAAGCCATTTTCTCCAGCGGGAACGCAGCCGATATGCCCTCCGTCACCTTGGCTGATGACGATTTTAAGGATGGATCCGTCGACATCTTAGGCCTCCTGGTGAAATCTGGCCTTGCCTCCTCCCGTTCGGAAGCCCGCCGGGCAGTGGAACAGGGCGGCGTATCTGTCAATGGCGAAAAAGTAGAGGACATTAAGGCTTCCTATGGCCCGGAAGCATTCTCAGAAGGCATGGTGCTGAAAAAAGGGAAGAAAAATTTCCGCAAAATTCTAAGATAAAAAAGATTGACAATTCCCTCCTATGCGTTATCATGTATATGAAAATAGTTTTCACAAGGAGGGATGATTATGGAAAAAAGACAGTCCGTCATAGACAGCATCCATATTTTATACGATAGCTTTTTCGAACAGGAGAGGAAGATTGCCGACTACATCCTCAAGAACCACAAAGACGTGGTCAACATGACCATCAGCGAGCTGGCGGAAGCCAGCGGGACCAGCGTGGCCACTATCTCCCGTTTCTGCCGCAAATGCAGCGCAGACGGCTTCCACCACCTAAAAATCGGGCTGGTACAGGCAATCGCTGAAAACGAGACCGACATCCCCGTTTCCAACCACATTTCCCGGAAGGAAATCGGGCAGTCCCTGCAGAATATCCTGGCAAATAAAACCGAGGAACTGAAGCAGACAATCTCCTTCATGGATGAAAGCCAGCTGAACGCCATTTTAAACTGCATCCGCAAGGCTGGCATTGTCCAGTTCGTAGCCGTTGGGAATACTATCCCGGTCGCCTTAGACGGGGCGTTTAAATTAAATGAGATTGGGATTCGAGCCATGGCCGGAACCATCTGGGAGACGCAGCTGGCCTTTTCCCTCTCCCTGAAAAAAGGGGACGTGCTGATTGCCATCTCAAATTCCGGTGAATCCCGCCGGGTGGCCAAGACGGTGAAAGCCGTCAAGGAAAAAGGCGCAGCCACCATCGGGATCACCAACAACCCCAAGTCCACGATTGGGCAGATGGTGGATTACCATATCCAGACTGCCACCAGAGAAAAGCTATTCATGAATGAGATTTGCTTTTCCCGCGTATCCGCAATGATGGTGATGGAAATACTATTCCTGTTCCTAACAGTAGACCAAAAAGAGCGCTATGAGAGGAGCCGGGAATTTGAAAGCCTGATTGCGGATGAAAAGGTATGACATGCCACTCACTTGCAAATCGGACTCATGACGCAGAAAAAATTTTCAGTATTACAAAAGCCCTGCCTCTTTCGGACAGGGCTTTTTTATTTCCCGCCTTTGTAAAAAATGCACAGAAAAACCCTGTTTTACCTGCGGATTATATGCGTGGATTGTGCAAAGTGTGAAAAAATTATTTTCTTATAAAAATATGTTGACAAAAATCATTTTCACGCATATACTCATATTAACAAAAATAAATATCGCAATTAAATTTATTAAGAAAATAATTTACACAAAAATCTCAGAATGGAGGGTAAGATTATGAGGATCAATGAACTACTGAGCAAGCAGGCCATCGACTTAGACGTGAGCGTATCTTCCAAAATGGAAGCCATCGATTACATGACAGGCCTGATGGAACGGGCTGGGAACCTGTATGACAGGGAAGGCTACAAAAAAGGCGTCCTGGCCAGGGAGGAAGAAGGCACCACCGGCATCGGGGAAGGGATTGCCATCCCCCACTCCCGCTGCGCTGCCGTGAAAAAGGCTGGCCTTGCCGCAATGATTGTGAAAGGCGGCGTGGACTACGAGGCCTTAGACGATGAGCCGGTGGAACTGATTTTTATGATTGCCGCACCGGAAGGCGGCGGGAACGTGCATATTGACGCCCTCTCCAGGCTGTCCACCATGCTGATGGACGAGGATTTCAAGAATACCCTGCTGAAAGCCAAGACGCCGGATGAATTCCTCCAAATCATTGACGACAAGGACGATGAGCTGGACGGCATTAAGAAGCAAAAGGCCTTAGAGCAGCCCAAGGACGGTTACCGGGTGCTGGCTATCACCGCCTGCCCCACCGGAATCGCACATACTTTCATGGCTGCGGAAAGCCTGGAACAGAAAGGGAAGGAAATGGGCATCCCCATTAAAATAGAAACCCAGGGCGCCGACGGCCCCAAAAATGTGCTGACGGCAGAGGATGTGAGAAATGCAGAGTGCATCATCATCGCCGCTGATAAAAATGTGGACCTGGCCCGGTTTGACGGCAAGCCTATGATTGTCACAAAGGTAGCCGATGGCATCCACAAAGCCCAGGAACTGCTCACCCAGGCCACCTCCGGGAATGTGCCCGTATACCACCACACCGGCGCCGCCGCCAGCGAGGACTCTACCGAGAGCGAAAGCATCGGGCGCAGGATTTACAAGAACCTGATGAACGGCGTTTCCCATATGCTGCCTTTTGTGATTGGCGGCGGCATCCTGATTGCCTTGGCATTCCTTTTGGATGACTATAGCATCGACCCCTCCAATTTCGGCAAGAACACCCCCATCGCCGCTTACTTAAAAACCATCGGCGACTTGTCCTTCGGCATGATGCTCCCTGTATTGGCCGGCTACATCGCCATGAGCATCGCAGACCGCCCGGGGCTGGCCGTAGGCTTTGTGGCTGGCATGGTGGCCAAGGCT
>CAOKUK010000367.1 GCA_948472595.1 uncultured Eubacterium sp. | reverse complement strand
TTCCTTTCAAATATTTTGACAATCAAAGTATATCACAAATAAATCCTTTGTCAATAATTAAATTTTTCTTTTTTTCTGTGGCATTTTCCGCCCGCTTATGCTATGCTATCTATATATTGAAATGCAATCAATTATTTTGTTAGATTAACTTGAAAAGGGGGAATTACCATGATAAAGTTAAACACCAAAGATTTAAAGGCAGGGATGGTCACAGCGACCCCTATCTACAGCAAGACAGGCCAGCTGCTGTTCCCAGCGCATACGGCGCTCACCTCCCAGCAAATCTCCTATTTGGAATTTTATGCGATCCCATCCGTCCTAATCCTCCCAGAGGACGCCGTGACCAAGGAAATGTTAGACGGCACGGACAACACGATGGTCTCCTACTCGCAAAAAGTAAAAAAGAGCAGGGAATTCCATGCTTTTAAGGTAGATTACATGAAGAAGACGAAAATCATCGAGGATTCCTTCAACAGCCTGATTACCAGCGACAAGAACTACAATCCGGGCGTGCTGCTCTCCCAGATCAGCAGCCTGTACGAGAACCACCTGACCTCCCTTTCCGTCTTCGACATGCTGCACAACATGCGCCAGATAGATGACACCACCTATGCCCACTGCATCAACGTGGCCATCATCAGCCGGATGATGGGGAAATGGCTGGATTTCTCCGACCAGGATTTGGATGCGCTGACCTTGGCCGGCATCCTCCACGACATTGGGAAATGCATGATTGACCAGAGCATCCTCGCAAAGCCCACCAAGCTGACGGACGCCGAGTTCGACGTGGTCAAGAAGCACCCCGTCATGGGCGTGGAAGTCGTCGACCCTTACCATCCGGACGACCGCATCCGTTCCGCCATCCTGTCGCACCATGAGCGCTGCGATGGCTCCGGCTACCCCTATGGGAAAAAACGGGACGAAATCTCTGAATTTGCCCGAATCATCGCCATTGCGGACGTGTATGACGCCATGACCGCCAGCCGCTGCTACCGGAAGGGCTTCTGCCCCTTCGAGGTGATTGCCACCTTTGAAAGGGAAGGCTATGAGAAATTCGACGCCAAGTACTTGCTCCCCTTCCTGACACATATCATCAACACATACATGAGCAACTCCGTGCTTTTAAATGACGGCACCACCGGGAAGATTATCTTCATCAACAAGGAAGCCCTTTCCCGCCCGATTATCCAAGGCACCAACGGGGAATACATTAATTTATTCAAGCGGCCGGAGCTTTACATCCAGGCCATAATCTAAAGAAGGAGGAATACCTATGAGCGGACAGCCAACCACAGGCCCAAACGGGCAGCTGCCAGAAGAAGACGACCTTGAGGATATCCGGGTCACCCTGTCTATGGAGGACGATTCCGAGGTGGAATGCCGCATCCTGACGATTTTCGAATGCGGCGAGCAGGATTACATCGCATTGCTCCCCTTAGATGAGGAAGGGGAGGACAATGAGGAAGACGAAGTGCTCCTGTTCCGCTACTTCGAGGATGAGGACGGCGAGCCGTCTTTAGAAAATATCGAGGACGAGGAAGAGTTTGAAGAGGTATCCGATTTCTTTATGGAACTCTTAGAAGAGGATGCATGGAACGAAGAGGATTAAAAAGGGAGGCGCCTGAGCCGGATTATCTCAGGCGCTTCCCTTTCTTCATTTCATCCACAAACCTGGACGCCCCCACATCCTTCCCATTGTACCTCTCCACGCTATGGATGCACAGGCGCTCCTTTGCCCTGGTGACGCCTACGTAGAACATCCTGCGCTCTTCTTGCAAATCCGCATCCAAAAGGGCTTTCTTATAGGGCATCAGCCCCTCGTTCACATCCAGGATATGCACCACGGGGTACTCCAGCCCCTTGGCGCTGTGCAAAGTGGCCAAAGACACGCAGTCCGCCTGCTGCTCCTGCTGCCTTTTCTGCCTCTTTAACTCCTCCGAATAAGCCTCCATATGGGCGAACCAGCTCTCATAGCTCTTATGCTCCCTGGCGCTGTCCTGCAGCTCGTCCAGCACATCCAACAGCCCGTCCGCATTGATTCTGCGTTCCTTGGCATACTCCTTCAAGAACCCTTCATACCCAATCCCCATCCGGATATAATTGACGGCGGCAAAAGGCCCTACCCTGCCCAAGACGCGCAAATCCCCCTCCAGCTGCTCAATCCGCTCCGCCACCCAGGGCTGCTCCTTATCATAAAAATAATCTGCCCACACATCAAAAGCCACCGTCTCACCCTCCAGGCTGTCCCTGGAAATATAACGCTTCGGCCGGTTCATGACCAAAAGGGCATCCTGCCTTTGGCGGCTCCCCAAGGCAAGGCGTATGTAAGCCAGGATATCCCTGGCAATCCAATGCTCATAGATATTCGGGATATTGTCCTTTGTACGGAACGGGATATTGTAAGCCATAAGCTGCGACATAAACAGCCGCGGCTGCGTATTGGTGCGGAACAGCACCGCACAGTCCTGGTAGCTGCGCCCCCTCCTGCAGTCCTCCAAAATCTGCCCGATAATCGCCTTCCCCTCTTCCTGCGGGCTCTCCCAATGGTAATACTGCACCGCCTGCCTTCCTGGGCTTGCCTTCCCTGCCTGGTGCGCCCTTACCTCTTTCTCAAACCGCTGCGTATTATGGGAAATGAGCCGCAGGGAAGCCTCCACGATGGGCGCGCTGGAACGGTAATTCACATCCAAGAGTACCCTCCCCGCCTTCGGGTAGGCCTTCCCAAATCCTAACATCAGTTCCGGCTTCGCCCCCCGGAACCGGTAAATGGCCTGATCGTCGTCCCCCACCGCAAAAAGATTG
>CAOKUK010000366.1 GCA_948472595.1 uncultured Eubacterium sp. | reverse complement strand
TTTTACCATATTTTCTTGAAAAAGTCACCATATTTTGCTATGATGCATAGAGAAGCAAAATAAGAATAGGAAAAGGATGCGGCAAAAATGGAGAAATGGGTTGTGGCAGCCAAGAAGGCAGACTTTAAGGGAATCGGGCAGAGGTTTGGGATTGACCAAGTGACGGCCCGGATTTTGCGGAACCGGGACATTGTGGGGGAGGAGGCCATAGGGGAATACTTGTGCGGAGGGCTTTCTTATCTCCACAATCCCAGGGAAATGAAGGATATGGAGCGGGCAGTGGGGATTTTGAAGGAAAAGCTGCGGGAGGGGAAGAAAATCCGCATCCTGGGGGATTATGACATAGACGGCATCCAGTCGGTCTATATCCTGTATTCCGCCCTGCTTCGCTGCCAGGGGACGGTGGATTATGCCATCCCGCACAGGATTACGGACGGGTATGGCATCAATGAGCGCCTGGTGCGGCAAGCTGCAGAGGATGGGGTGGACACCATCCTGACCTGTGACAATGGCATTGCGGCCTGGCAGGAAATTGCGCTGGCTAAGGAGCTGGGGCTTACGGTGGTAGTCACGGACCACCATGAGGTTCCATACCGGGAGGGGGAAGGCGGCGCAAGGGAGTACCAGGTTCCGGCGGCGGACGCAGTGGTGAACCCCAAGCAGCCCGACTGCCCCTACCCCTTCCGAGAACTCTGCGGTGCAGCCGTGGCCTTCAAGCTGGTGCAGACGCTGTATGAGGATCTGGGCTTCCCCCAGGAGGAAGCGTTGGGATATTTGGAAAATGCAGCCTTTGCCACCATTGGGGATGTGATGCCCTTAATCGGGGAGAACCGCTCCCTGGTGAAGGAGGGGCTGAAATCCCTGAACCGCACGAAAAATCTTGGGATGCGCGCCTTGGCCATCCGCAATAAGCTTGCCCTTGGGGAAATCAAGGCCTACCATGTGGGGTTTGTATTGGGCCCCTGCCTCAATGCCAGCGGCCGTCTGGACACGGCGAAGCGGGCGCTGGAGCTTTTGCTGGCGGAGGATGAATATCGGGCAGCGGAATATGCAGGCGAGCTGTATGATTTGAACGCCAGCCGCAAGGAAATGACGGAGCAGGGCGTGGAGCAGGCCAAGGCGCTGATAGAAGAGGGAGGCCTGAAGGGGGACAAGGTGCTGGTCGTCTTCCTGCCGGGCTGCCATGAGAGCCTGGCTGGGATTATCGCCGGGCGCATCCGAGAGCAGTACCATCGGCCGGTGTTCGTGCTGACGGAAGGCGAAGAGGGCGTCAAAGGCTCCGGCCGTTCCATTGAGCAGTACTCGATGTATGAGGAAATGACCAAGTGCAAGGAGCTGTTCACAAAATATGGGGGACACCCCATGGCGGCGGGGCTTTCGCTGCCCAAAGAGAATGTGGGGCTGTTCCGGCAGAGGCTGAATGAGAATACCCTCTTGACAGAAGAGGATTTACAGGGGAAAATTGTAATAGACGTGCCCATGCCCTTGGATTATATTACAAAGCCCTTAGTGGAGGAATTAAAGCGGTTAGAGCCCTTTGGGAAATCCAATGAGAAGCCCGTGTTTGCGGATAAGGACATACATATCCTGTCCCTGCGGGTTCTGGGGAAGAATCGGAACGTGTGCCGGATGCAGGCCGAGAGCAGGGGCGGGCGCCGCATGGACGCCATTTATTTTGGGCATGCAGAGGAATTTCTTGCTTATCTGGAAGGAAAATTTGGGGAGCAGGCTGTCAGGCTGGCCATGGAAGGGCAGGACGGCGGCATTTTCCTTTCTTTTATCTATTATCCGGAAATCAATGTGTACCAAGGGGCAGAAAGCCTGCAGATTGTGGTGAGGCACTACCGATAGGGAGATTCGCAGATTTTTTGCATAGCACATGCCAAAAAGGCAGGAGGAGGAAGCGGATGTTTGGAGTCAATAAAAGGCTGGAGGAAAAGGAACAGGAGATGCAGCAGGCGCTTTCCTCCAAACAGGCGGAGATAGACAATTACGCCAACAGGCTTGCGGAGTTGGCAGCCAGCATGCAGTCAGCCTGGCAGCAGGCGGAGGAAGGCTTTGCCTCCATGGAGGATGGGCAGGCGAAGCAGGCAGAGAAGCGGAAAGGGCTGGCGAAAGAGGTGAAAGAAGCCGGCGATTGGGCAAGGCGTCACAGCGAAGAGGCTAAGTCCTTGCAGAGGCAGGCGGGGAAATTGGCTAAGGACGCAGAGAAATCAGAAAGCGGCGGCCAAAAATCCCTGGCCAGGATACAGCGGCAGGAAAAAGAAATCCGAGAGATTGCCAAGCAGTATGAGGCGGTTATGTCCCCAGGCGAAATCATAAAGCTGGCCTCCTCTGGCATACGCGAGGAAATCGGGCAGATGCAGGAGCAGGTAGACAGCTTGGAGGGGCTGGGGAAGCAGATGGAGCTGCGCGCGCTCCAGGCAGCCATAGAGGCAGGCAGGATGGGAGAGGCAGGCAGGGAGTTTGTAGGGGCGGCAGAAGAGGTGCGGGCTCTGTCTGGGCAATACTCCTGGTTTGCCGCATTCCTGTCAGATAAGATGAAGCGTATCCTCTCCCGGCTGGAGGAAGCGGAAGGGCAGGCCGCCCAGCTGGGGCAGCTTCTCAAGAGCCAGAACGCCCGCCTGGAAAAGGCGGCTGCCGAAATCAGCGGCAGCGTAAGCCAGTTAGAGGCTCCGGACACTTCCCAAATGGCCATCGGCATTCGGAAGCTGGCAGAAGGGCTGGAAGAGGACGCCAAAGACAGCAAGGAGCTGGCGCAGCAATGCAGCCAGGCGGCAGACAGCATGGAGAAAGCAGAAAAAGAGCTGGC
>CAOKUK010000365.1 GCA_948472595.1 uncultured Eubacterium sp. | reverse complement strand
GGACGTGGAAGCCGCAGCGAAAGCCTTAAGAGACGCCAAGGCAGCCTTGGAGAGGAAGGCGGACACCAGGGAATTGGCCAGGGCGATTGAGGAAGCCACAGCCCTTGTACAGTCTGACGAATATACTTATGATAGCAGGGATTCCCTTAGAAAAGCGCTGGCAGCCGCAAAAGAAGTGATTTCTCAGGAGAAGTCCCAGAAGGAAGTGAATGCGGCGGTAAAACTCATAGAGTACGCCAAGACAAAGCTGGAACGGCCTGTAGATAAGACGGATTTGAATGCCAGGATTGATGAGATGGATGCCTTCATAACAGGCGGCGGCTCACAGTATATTGGCAAGACATGGGATGCTCTTGTGAAGGCTTTGGAAGAGGCGAAGAAGGCCGCTTCTGGCAGCGCAAGCAGCCAGGAGGTGGCGAGCGCATTGAAGGGTCTGGACGATGCGTTCGCAGCCCTTAAGGTTCGCGGCGACAAGACAATGCTGAACAGGCAGATAGAGGAAGTCACAGCGTTAGACAGCGCAGTTTATGCGAATTGGAGCGCATTGCAGTCTGCGCTGGATGATGCAAAGAGCGTGCAGAATGATCCGGACGCCCTGCAGAACGACATCAATGCGGCAGTGAATGCATTGATAGAGGCAAGAGGGGCATTGAAAATCGTGGAGTACCATGTCACCATTGACGCTGGCAATGGCGCAGCAGCTGAGTCAGTTACTGTCATGGCCGGGCATACAGTGTCTGAGCCGCCAACGCCGGTTAAGGCAGGCTATGCTTTTGTGGGATGGTTTGTGGGAGATGCCGCTTTCGATTTCGGCGCGCCGATTTTAGCGGACACTGCAATTACGGCGAAATGGGAGGAGATTGTGCTTCCGTCCGTAGAAGGGGCTTCTGTAAAAGTGGCGAAGGCCGTATACAATGGCAAGGCAAGGAAGCCGGAAGTGACAGTGAAGCTGAATGGCAAGACATTGGTTCAAGGCATTGACTTTACGGTGAAGTACGTCAACAATGTGAAGGTTGGACAGGGAACCGTTACGATTCAGGGAATGGAAGGCTACACGGGGAGCAAGTCCGTGAAGTTCAACATTGCGCCTGCTAAGGTGAAGAGCGTGAAGCTTGCCAACAAGAAAGGCAGGAAGGCTGCAGTGAAATTTAGCAAGGCAGCAGGCGCAAAGGGATACCAGGTCACCTATTCTTCCAGCAGCAGCTTCAAATCTGCCAAGAGCAAGAAAGTGACAAAGAACAGCCTTACGTTGAGCGGCCTCAAGAAGAACAAGACCTACTACGTGAAGGTGAGGGCTTATGCGAAAATCAATGGCCAGATTGTGTATGGCGCATACAGCACGAAAATGAAGGTGAAAATTAAGAAATAAAGAAGAATGCAGATGCCAACGGCGGCGCATGCGAAGCGCTGACCGAGGCGAAGCGTAGGCTAAGGGGCTGCCGCACTAAAATAGTGCGGCAGCCCCTTGATTTTGTGGCAGTTCCCAAGGCAATATAGGCCATCAACGCAGACGGCTGGTCTCGTACTTGCGAAACGTGCGGACGCAAGTCTTTAACTCCTCATAGCGCCGGTCCAGAGGCCCTTCGTCAATGACTACGTCTAGGACCACGGCCATGTTGTTAATCATGCGGTCTGTAATGTCGGTGCGCATATCCAGCAGGATTTTGTATTTTTCCTCCATAGACTCTGCATCGAAGAAGGCCATAAGCTTTTCTTCTGCTGAGAGGCTTTTTTTGTCTGCAAGGGCATTTGCAAGGCCTTCTGTTGGGCCGCCGCCAGAGAGGGGCTGCGCTCCTGCATTGGCAATGCCTTCAGAGGGCGGCGGGCTTACAAGCTGGAAGCGGTAGTATTGGGTGGCGTCTGGGTATTTTTCCTTATCTACGGGGCTCGTGAACAGGGAAAGGGGCCTTGCGTAGGTTTGGAATGGCTCATACAGCGCCTGGTAGATGACCAGGGGCTCTTGGGTTTCAGAGTGGGTTGCGGTGGTGACGATTTGGTATAGCTTGTTCTTAAAATGCAAATATAGTTCTCCAGGTCTTGGATATCCCTGTGGCATGTTGAATCCCCCTTTTCTTTGTTTGCGTATGTATTACCGTTTTTGAATCCGTGTGGCGCACAGCGCCGCCACAATCCCAATAAGCGCCCCGCAGAGCACATCTGTGGGATAGTGCACGCCCACGTAAAGCCTGGAAAGGCAGATTAGGATTGCCAAGGCCAGGATTGGCGCTCCGATGTGGCGGGGCAGCTGGCAGAACATGACTGTTCCGGCTGCCATGGAGCTGGTGGAGTGGCCGGAAGGGAAGGACCACCCCCCTGCATGGACCAATGACTGCAATTCTGGGATTGCGTCAAAAGGCCTGGGGCGCATGACGAGGTTCTTCAGCATGAGGTTGGTTCCCAGGTATCCCAGAAGCAGGGCGATGGCTATGGCGCCTCCTGTTTTCCTTTGTTTTTTCCAGAGTAAGAGCAGCGCTGCCAGCACAATCCAAAGGGCTCCTCCGTCTCCCAAGGAAGTGATGAACAGCACAATGGGGTTTAGCCAGTCAGACCGGATAAAGTCTTGGATCCACAGTAAGATTCTGGCGTCCGTCTCTACAATAAACTGCAGCATTTTTATATCCTTCTTTCTTTTTACAGGATTTTTCGATATCTATTCTGATTGCCGATAGCATTTGGCTAAGAGATTCGGCAGAAAAGGTTACAGTTTCTTTACGATGCGGTCGATATCTGCGCGCTTTCCAATGACCATCAGGTGTTCGTCGCGCTCGAAAATATGGTCGGCGTCCGGCAGCAGGCTGGATTTCCCGTCCCGCTTGAACCCGAGGATGTTGG
>CAOKUK010000364.1 GCA_948472595.1 uncultured Eubacterium sp. | reverse complement strand
CGTCAGTATGGCGTTGGTAAAGCTCCCTTTGTCCGTACAGGACTGCCAGCCCGTCACCTGGATCGCTCCTCCCGTCAAGCTTAAGGACTTATCCGGAATCATCAAATCCTCGTCAAACTCCATCTTATACCCCAGCCCAAAACAATCTGGGCAAGCCCCAAAAGGATTGTTAAAGGAAAAGCTCCGGGGCTCAATCTCCTCAATGCTGACTCCACAGTCTGGGCAGGAGAAGCTCTGAGAAAAGTTAATGGGCTCTCCCCCAATCACGTCCACTGTCAAAAGACCTTCTGCCAGCCCCAGCACATTCTCCACGGAATCCGTCAGGCGCTTCTCAATCCCCGGCTTCACCACCAGCCTGTCCACCACAATTTCAATATTGTGCTTGATATTCTTGTCCAACGGTATTTCTTCCGTCAACTCATAGATGTTCCCATCCACCTGCACCCGGACATAGCCGCTGCGCTTCGCCTGCTCGAATAACTTCTGGTGCATCCCCTTGCGCCCCCGCACCACCGGCGCCAGCAACTGAATCCGAGTGCCTTCCGGCAAAGAGAGGATTTGGTCCACCATCTGATCCACCGTCTGCTTCTTAATCTCCTTGCCGCAGACCGGGCAATGGGGAATCCCAATCCTGGCATAGAGCAAGCGGAAATAATCATATATCTCCGTAACTGTCCCCACCGTGGATCTGGGGTTGCGGTTCGTGGATTTCTGGTCAATGGAAATGGCCGGGGAAAGCCCCTCAATCTTCTCCACATCCGGCTTCTCCATCTGCCCCAGGAACTGCCTGGCATAAGAGGACAAGGACTCCATATACCTACGCTGCCCTTCTGCATAAATCGTGTCAAAGGCCAGCGAAGACTTTCCAGATCCGCTTAAGCCCGTCAGCACGATAAATTCATTCCTCGGAATATCCACATCCAGGTTTTTTAAATTATGCTCATTGGCTCCCCTGATTTTAATGTACTGTTTCTCTGCTTTCGCCATTTTTTGCGCACTCCTTTTATTCTGAATTCTTTCTGCCACAACAAGCGCTTTGCTTCTTGCCTACATTTTTTCTGCCGCAGGCTCTTTACTTCAAATCCCGCAAATTCTCCTTCAGCTCAATCATCTTGTCGCGCAGCTCTGCAGCGGCTTCGAAATTCAGCTCTGCCGCTGCCGCCTGCATCTTCTTCTGGATTTCCCCAATCAGCTTTTCCAATTCTTTCCTGCTCATGGACTCCGGATCCTTCTGGAACCGATACTCCTCCTTGGCCACTTTCTTAGAAATGCTGATAAGCTCCCGCACGGACTTTTGTATGGTAGTAGGGGTAATCCCATGCTCCTGATTGTAGGCCTCCTGCTTCCTCCTCCTGCGCTCCGTCTCCTCTATGGCCATGCGCATGGAATCCGTAATGCTGTCCGCATACATAATGACATGCCCCTCCGAATTTCGGGCTGCCCGCCCAACGGTCTGGATAAGGGATGTCTCAGAGCGCAGGAAGCCCTCCTTGTCCGCATCTAGGATTGCCACTAAGGTAATCTCTGGAATGTCGAGGCCTTCCCGCAGCAGGTTGATGCCCACCAGCACGTCAAACACGTCCAGGCGCAAGTCCCGGATAATCTCCGCCCGTTCCAGGGTGTCAATATCTGAATGGAGGTACTTCACCCGTATGCCCACCTCCCGCATATAATCCGTCAAATCCTCCGCCATCTTCTTCGTCAGGGTGGTAATCAATACCTTATGCTTGCCTGACACTTCTTTGTTGACCTCCCCAATCAAATCATCAATCTGCCCTTCCACTGGGCGCACGTCAATCTTGGGGTCCAAAAGCCCTGTAGGGCGGATAATCTGCTCTGCCCGCAGCAGCTCATGCTCCCGTTCATAGACATTGGGCGTGGCAGACACAAAAAGCATTTGGTCTATTTTACTCTCAAATTCCCCAAAATTCAAAGGGCGGTTATCCTTAGCGGAAGGCAGCCGGAAGCCGTAATCCACCAAAGTGGTTTTGCGGGACTGATCCCCTGCATACATGCCTCGCACCTGCGGGATGGTAATGTGCGACTCATCCACAATAATCAAAAATTCCTCTGGGAAATAATCCATCAGCGTATTGGGCGGAACCCCTTCCGGCATCCCAGCCAAATGCCTGGAATAATTCTCAATGCCGCTGCAAAACCCCGTCTCACGGAGCATCTCAATGTCAAAATTCGTGCGCTCCGCAATCCTCTGAGCTTCTAAAAGCTTATCCTCCCCCTTAAAATAGCGCACCCGCTCCTCCAGCTCCTGCTCAATGGCTACAATCGCCCGTTCAATCTGTTCCTGGGGCACCACATAATGGGAAGCGGGAAAAATGCTGATATGCTCCAGGCGGCTCTTCACCTCCCCCGTCAGCACGTCAATCTCAGCAATCCGGTCAATCTCATCCCCAAAAAACTCCACACGAATCGCCGTTTCCCCGCGGTCCGCCGGGAAAATCTCCAGCACATCCCCCCGCACCCGGAACGTCCCCCGATGAAAATCCATGTCATTGCGGGTATACTGGGTGTCAATCAGCCGCCTAATCACTTCATCTCTGTCCTTGTTCATGCCTGGACGCAAGGACACCATCATCTTCTCAAAATTCTCCGGCTCGCCAAGGCCATAGATACAGGATACGCTGGATATTATAATCACATCCTTGCGCTCAATCAGCGAAGCCGTGGCAGAAAGCCGCAGCTTGTCAATTTCCTCATTGACAGAAGAATCTTTTGCGATATAGGTGTCCGAGGAAGGGACATAGGCCTCCGGCTGGTAATAATCATAGTAGGACACAAAATACTCCACCGCATTCTCAGGGAACATCTCCTTGAATTCTCCGT
>CAOKUK010000363.1 GCA_948472595.1 uncultured Eubacterium sp. | reverse complement strand
GCCGTTTTCCTCAATCAGCCTGTCGCTGGTGCCATAGTTCAGGCGGTAATTCGGATCGTCTGCGCCGTTACATGTCCAGGTCCAATGGTAGGTGTCCCCAATCTTCATCAATACGACGGATTCACTCAGCCCTTTCAGGCCGTTTATGGGCTTTAAGATCCCTTCCTTAATATCCATCATATCTTCTGTCAATTCTGCAATGGCTGCGCCGCCATTCCCAAAGACAATATAAGAACGCCCGTCGTCATCTGTAAAGACCGATGGGTCTATGGTCTGCCCCATAGAAATGCCTGCCTCCCTGCACATGGCAAGCGTAAGCAGCGGCTCGCCTTTGTCCCTGTATGGGCCTGCCGGATGATCCGCTACGGCAACGCCGATGCAGGACGCCCTTGCAGAATTTTTCCCACAGTAGTAGAAATAGTATTTCCCATCCTTCTTTTCAATCGTGGGCGCCCATGCGCTGCCGTTGACCGCCCAGGGTGCGGACGCAATCTGCACGCCTTTTTCATTGAGCCCTGGGCTGCTGTTGGCAAGTTCCATAATCACGCCCTCTTCCTCCCAATCCACCATATCCTCTGAGGAAAATGCATGGAACACGGTACCGCTCCAGTTAGGGTAGCCGTCTGTAGTAGGATACAGCCAGAATTTGCCATCGAAATAGTCAATGTCCGGATCTGCATACTGCCCTGGCAATACCGGGTTATTGCACAGAATGGGTTTCTTCAATGTCCAGGATTCTTCCTTCTCCCCGCGCACAAAGGTTACCTGGGTATCCTGGGTAAGATCCATCCCCTGCCCATTCTTTACAGAGACGCCGTTTGCACGGATGGCGCTTATCCCGCCGTTTAGCACAAATTCCACCGGGATATTTGCAATATCCGCGCCTTTGCGCACATAAGGGGTGATTTCCTTCGTTTGCCAGTCCACCTTGGATATAATCGCCGTATGGCCGTCCGTCCCCCGATAACCTAACGCTTCTGCGCGTTCCGGCGCAGTCCCTACCGTGACGGATGCGACGGCCGGCAGGGTGTCTGCAAAATCCTGGCAAAGCCCTGCGATTTCTTCTTCACTTAACGCCCTGCCTTCTATCCGGAAATTGTCTATCCAGCCCTTGCAGTACTCGCCTGTCCCCCAATTGGCTTTCCCAATCTGGAGGATGCCGTCCTCACCCAGAATATCCGAAATCCCATAAGCGCTGGCCTCTGCCGCCGTTTTCTGCCCGTTCAGGTAAATGGTAGAATCTTTCTCTGTGAGCACAATATCCATGCGGCTCCAGTCTTCCCCTGTTTTTACTTCCGGCGCTGCAGGCCGGTTTCCGGTATTATGGTAACGCTCCAGCTTCGTGGCGCCGTTCTGTGCCAATACCCCCAGATACTGCTCCCGCTTGTAAGTAGGCGCATTGCCATTGGGAGCCGCATACAGGACCCAGTTCGTGTCGGCTCGCCCTGGCTTAAATTCATAAGAAATCGTCATTTCCCTAAGCCCGGCCAGGAGGCTTCCCCCCTCCTTATCCGTCACCGTCAGGAAATGAGACGGGCTTCCATCCAGATACAGAGCCTTCCCTGCTTTACTGCTATAACTGTCCTGCAAGCTGTAACTTCCTGTGGCTTTGGCATATTCACTGGAAAACCCATCTGTCTCATCATCAAAATCAAACTCCGCCAACAAGGCCGATTCTGCCTCCCCCCCTTCCATAGCCTCTGCCGGAACAGGCATGGCCGCCAACAGGACCAGAAGCGCCATTGCAGCAGCCAAGCATTTCCTTATCCTGCCCTTCCCTCTCTTCTTCCTGGCATCTCCCTTCTCGCCGGCATCCTTCCCTGCCTGCTTCCCATACATTTTCATCCCTGCCGTTCTCCTTTCTCTCTAAGACCTGTCCTGGGCGTAATGACGCGCCCTTACCCCCTTTACTATAGCAAAAACAAGACCTGGCCAAAATAGAGAAAATGAAGGGACGCCACCTGTAAATATTCCATACATTTTCCTTTGTGTCCGGAAACTTCACACCTCCATCCGATATTTCCCCGGGGACACGCCGACTATCTTTTTAAAAATCCGCAGGAAATAAAAATAATCCTTAAAGCCTACCTCCATGGCGATTTCTGCAATGCTTTTCTGTGTGGTCGCCAGCAGCTCTTTGGCGTCGTCCAGCCGTTTCTGGGTAATATACTGGATAAACGTTATCCCCGCTTCTTTCTTAAAGAGCTGGCTTATATAATTGGGGTTCATATACAGCGCATGGCTGATGGAATTCAGGGTGATGTTTTCCTGGTAATGCTGGTTCACATACTGCAAAAGCTTCAGGAACGATTTGTTCCCAGACGCCGTCTCTCCCCCCGCCATGCTTTTTGCGCTGGATACGGAATCATAAATCTCATCCACCATATTCCCAAAGCTCTGGTACTGTGCCACAAGCTGCCGTATGCCATACACATAATAATCCTCCGTGCTGTTCTGGAAAAGCTCGCTCATATAGGCCATATTGCACAGCTTCAGAGCGCTTCGGATGGTAAATGCCTCAAAGTGGGCTGTCTTGATTTCCTCTAACCTTTCACAGAGGCTGTCCCAACGCTTGCCCTGGATACAGTTCTGCACCCTGTCCAGCCAGATATTCGCCTCTTCCTCCTGTAATTTCGTACAAATTTTGCAGGCGGGATTTACAAAATACTGGTAGGCCATGGCAGAACACTGCTCCAACGCCTGATAAATCCCCCCTGGCGCAACAGGCTCTTCTAAATACCCCAGCCCGCGGATGCCCTGTCGGGAAACCCAGAATTCGCCCTGCTGGGGAAGGAACTTGTGCCGCAGGATATACCCCCATATCCCGCTTCCCAGCCATACGGAA
>CAOKUK010000362.1 GCA_948472595.1 uncultured Eubacterium sp. | reverse complement strand
CTTTTTTGTCAAACTTCACAGGAGAGATTTCATCATACAGCTTGATAACATCCTCCTGGCTGTATACCGTGCTGTAAAGCTCATACTCATCCAGCGCCACGTTCTTCAAGAAGGCGCCGTTATGGACAGTCCCATTATAGCCGATGGTCTTAATGGTATCCGGAACAGTCCCAATCACTCCTGTAGAACTCCCGCCCATCGGAAATGCCACACTCAAAGCCTGTTTGATGCCGTTGCGGTATACAACGGCTGATTTGCTGACGCTGTCATAAGTCACTGCAATATGCGTCCACTGGTTCGGCGGGAAAAAGGTATCCCTGTCCCCTATAACCTGAAGCATATAAGGCTGCCCCCCATTGCTTGCCGGCCCTACGGACAACTGCAACGGCTGCCCTTTTTTCGTCCCCAGATACCAGCCATCCGTATGCCATTCTTTCTTGCTCCAGGTGATAATCTGCTCATCGCCCCCCATGCCGCCTTCCGGCGCCTTAATCCAGAAGGAAAGCGTCAAATTAGCCGGTGAAAGGCCTTCCCCCTTTCCAAGCATCAAGGATGTGCTCCCGTTAAATAAAGCCGCCTTCCCCTTAATCCCCTCTGTATAGGAGATGGCGCCGCCCTCGTTCGCCTTTATCCCCTCCACTTTGCCTGACGCATCTTCCAAGCTGTCATCAAAAGACAGCTTTAGCTGCAGGGTATCTTCCCCAACTTCCTCTGCCTGTAACGCTTCTTTTGCTTCCTCCGGCAACTCAGCAGCATATGGCTGCCAAGACGGCAAGCCCGTGAGAACCACTGCCGCCGCAAGGATACCTGCCAAAAATTTCCTTCCCTTCATTCCATCCTCTCCTTCTTTGCAAATTGTCTCTTTTTGCATATATGCCCAGCCATAAGGCCAATCCTCTCACAGCGCCCTCTTTCCTGGCACAATCCCCGAAAGGTTTTTTGGAATCTTGCCGGCCATTCTGGCAAATAGCATAAATATGCATGATACCATAAAGGTGTTTTTAGTATAACATAAACAAAAACATCTGAAAATAGAAATATTTTTTTATTTATGCACTTTTTTCCCCTAAAAGTCCTCTCACAAACTTGGTCAATGGGGGATAAAGCATGGTTCATTTGCTAGGGCTTCTTCACCCCCTTGCCGTCCCGGCTAGCCATCCGCAACCGATGCAGCGCAACTTCTTTCTCCTTTACGGCAATGCAGCGCTCCTCCTGCCCCAGCACATAGGCAGCCTCCAACCTGTCCTTTGGGTCTATCTTCATCCCTCTCACGCCCACAGCCCCCTTCTTCTTTTCCGGCACCTCTGCTGTGGAGAAGCGCAGGAACATCCCCTTCTCTGTCTGCAGCACAACGCTCTCCCTTTCCCCCTCTTCCAGCTTATGCACCAACAGAAGGCGCTCCCCTTCATTCAGCTTCGTGGCTGCAGTAGTCCTCTTTGACACGTCAAACTCTTCCCCCCGAACCTTCTTCAGCATCCCGCTGCTGTTGGCAAACAGAAGATGCCTGCTTGCCAAGCCTGCCAGGCAATCCAGATACAGGATGGATTCCCCGCTGCTGTCATAATTGCTGATATTGTCCAACGGCGTGCCTTTATCCCGGAACTTCCCATGGGGAATGTCTGGCATCTTAACCGTATGGAGCTGCCCTTTATCGGTAAAGACGCATAGCTTGTCCGTATTCATGCAGGGAATCACATACTTGTTCTCCCCATCCGCCGCTTCTTTGTTCCGCTCATATGTAGGCACATCCACAGACTTCACATACCCAAACCGATCCACCAGGAGGACAATGGGCATTTCCTCTGCTTTCTTTTCCTCATACACCGCTTCCTTGGCGTTCTCAATCCCAGTCTTGCGCTCCCTCCCATATTCCTTCCGAAAATAGTCCAGCTCCTTCATGATGGCCTTCGCCATAGCCGCGCGGCTGCCTAATATCCCCTCATACTTGGCGATATTGGCAAGGGTCGCAGAATGCTCCTTCCTTAAGGCCTCAATCTCCAGGCCAATCAGCTTGTACAGGCGCATTTCCAAAATGGCTGTGGCCTGCCGCTCCGTAAAGCAGAGGCTGCGGGCGTCTGCCTCAGAGCCTTTGAAACGGAACTTGATTTTCTCCGTCTTGCCATACATCAGGCATTCCTTGGCATCCCGGATACTCTTGGCTCCCCGCAGGATTTCTATAATCAAGTCTATGACATCGCAGGCCTTTATCAAGCCCTCTTGCACTTCCTTCTTCTCCAGCTCCTTAGCCAGCAGGGTCTTGTACTTACGGGTAGCCAGCTCATACTGAAAATCCACATGGTGGCGAATTATGGGCACCAACCCCATGGTCTCCGGCCTGCCATCCGCCACAGCCAGCATATTGACTCCAAAGGTGTCCTCTAAGCGGGTCTTTTTATAAAGCATATTGCAGAGGTTCTCCACATCTGCGCCCTTCTTTAAGTCCAGCACGATACGGATTCCCTCCTTGGAGGATTGGTTGGAAATATCCACGATGTCATTCGTCTTCCGAGTCTCCGCCAGGTTGTACACATCCAACAGGAACTTCCCAATATTCGCCCCCAGCATCGTATAGGGAATCTCCGTGATGACCAGGCGCTGCCTGCCGCCTTTGGCCTGCTCTACCTCCACCCTTCCCCGTACCTTAATCTTCCCTGCCCCAGTCTCATAAATCTGGAGCAAATCATCTTTATTTACTACGATGCCCCCTGTGGGAAAGTCAGGGCCTTTGATATGCTCCATCATCTCCTTTGTGGTAATATCCGGGTTCTTCATGTATGCCTTTACGCCCTCCACCACCTCCGCTAAGTTGTGGGGCGGGATGCTGGTGGCCATGCCCACGGCTATCCCTTCCGCACCGTTAATC
>CAOKUK010000361.1 GCA_948472595.1 uncultured Eubacterium sp. | reverse complement strand
ATCCGGAAAAGGAGGGGTGGGGAAGACGACCACCACCGCAAATGTAGGCACAGGGCTGGCACAGCTGGATAAGAAGGTCGTGCTGATCGATACGGACATCGGACTGCGCAACCTGGACGTGGTTATGGGCTTGGAGAACCGCATTGTGTATAATCTGGTGGATGTGGTGGAGGGAAATTGCCGCATGAAGCAGGCGTTAATCAAGGATAAGCGCTATCCCAACCTTTCACTCCTGCCTTCTGCCCAGACAAGGGACAAATCCGCAGTCTCTCCGGAACAGATGGTGAAGTTGATTGACAGCCTGCGGGATGAATTTGACTATATCCTGCTGGACTGCCCGGCGGGGATTGAGCAGGGCTTTAAGAACGCCATTGCCGGGGCGGACAGAGCTTTGGTGGTCACCACGCCGGAGGTGTCCGCCATCCGGGACGCTGACCGCATCATTGGCCTGTTGGGAGCCAATGAAGTGAAGCGGACAGACTTAATCGTCAACCGGCTGCGGATGGATATGGTAAAACGGGGCGACATGATGAATATCAATGACGTGACGGATATCCTGGCCATTAATTTAATCGGCGCAGTGCCAGACGACGAGCAGATTGTCATTTCCACCAACCAAGGAGAGCCCTTAGTTGGCGCAGACTGCCTGGCGGGAAAGGCCTTCGCCAACATCTGCCATAGAATTTTAGGGGAAGATGTGCCCTTGCTGGATTTGGAGATTAAATCCAGCGTGTGGGGCAAGCTAAAAGACATTTTCAGGAAAAGTTAGGAGGGAGCCGATATGAGTTTATTGGATTTGTTTAAGAAAAAGACCTCCGGAGACATTGCGAAGGACAGGCTAAGGCTGCTGTTGGTTTCCGACCGCGCAAACTGCTCGCCTGACGTTATGGAACTGATAAAGAATGACATTATCCAGGTGATTTCCAAATACATGGAAATTGATGCAGAGGGTCTGGATATCCAGATTACCCAGACGAATTTGGATGGGAACGAGGGGAATGTCCCGGCGCTGTACGCCAACATCCCCATTAAGGACATGAAGCATCCCAGCGTATCCCAGTAAAGGAATGAAATTATGTTGAAGCAATATCATATCAGGAATTACAACTTTCGTTTGGTATTTTATGTGGTGGCGCTAACCATGATTGGCGTCAATGTGATAGGGAGCGCCCAAAAATCCGTGCAGGACAAGCAGATTGCAGGGCTTTTGATTGGGCTTACGGCAATGGCGGTGGTGTCCCTTATAGACTATTCCTTCATCCTGCGCTTTAATTGGCTGATTTATCTTTTTAACCTGGGCTTGCTTGGGCTGATTACCTTCCACGTGCTGGGTGGGGACGCCAGGGGCGGGGCTGTCCGCTGGATTGAGGTGGCTGGCTTCCGATTCCAGCCCTCCGAGCTGTCAAAGGTGATGATTATCCTTTTCTTTGCCTGGTTTTTTGGGAAATACCATGAGAAAATCAATTCGCTGCCCATGATATTGGCTTCCGGCGTGCTGATTTTTATCCCCTGGTTCATGGTGGAAGAGCAGCCTGACTTGTCCACCAGCATTGTAATTGCAGTAATTTTCTTATCCCTCTTGTTTTTGGGGGGATTAAGTTATAAAATAATCTTAGGCGTGCTGGCGGTGGTCATCCCCGCCGCAGCCTTGTTTATCTATTTGATATTGCAGCCAGACCAGAATATATTGGAGCATTACCAGTGGATCCGTATCATGTCCTGGCTGCAGCCAGACAAATATGCGGAAAATGTATACCAACAGCAGAATTCCATTATGGCAATCGGCTCTGGGCAATTATGGGGAAAGGGCTTGAACAACGACACCGTTTTTTCCGTAAAGAATGGGAATTTCATCCCGGAGCCGCAGACAGACTTCATCTTTGCGGTGGCAGGGGAGGAGTTGGGGTTTGTGGGGAGTGCAATCATCCTGGCTTTATTGCTTCTGATTGTAATTGAATGCATCTTAATGGGGAGGAAAGCGAAAGATTTGTCCGGGCAGCTCATTTGCGGCGGCGTGGCTGTCTGGGTGGGCTTCCAAACCTTCGTCAATATTTGTGTGGTGACCGGCATGATGCCGAATACCGGTTTGACACTGCCCTTTGTAAGTTATGGGCTTACATCGTTGGTGAGTCTTTTTATCGGCATAGGACTCGTGTTGAATGTAGGGCTACAACCGCTAAAATACCGAATGGAGGGATAATGAGACATGAACATAGGATTGATTGCGCACGATTCCAAGAAGAAGCTGATGCAGAATTTCTGCATCGCCTATAGGGGAATTCTCTGCAAAAATAACCTGTATGCGACAGGGACCACTGGGCGCCTGATTGAAGAAGTGACCAACCTGTCCATCCACAAGTACCTTGCCGGGCATTTGGGTGGGGCACAGCAGTTGGGGGCGCAGATTGAGCACAACCAGATCGATCTGGTCATATTCTTGCGGGATCCCCTGACCCCCAAGTCCCATGAGCCAAATGTGAATGATGTGGTCCGCACCTGCGATACCCACAATATACCGCTGGCAACCAACCTTGCCACGGCAGAGTTACTGATTAAGTCATTAGACAGAGGAGATTTAGAGTGGCGTGAGATGTACAAATAAACGGAAATTAATGGGAATTCTAGCTGCCGCCCTGGCTCTTTCCCTGGCGTCAGGGTGTGGGGGCAAGGCGGCTATCGAACAGGCCTACAGCCTGCAGGATGCGGTGGAATCCTATGGGCTTGGCGTTTCGAAAGAAGAGAAAGGCTCCCAGTCGTTTTTTGCAGAAGGCCTTTGCGTGACTGGAAGCGAGGACGTGCTGAGCGGAAATGTGACGGCGGCCTTATCAGAGGCGGCAGGTCTGTTCAACCTACAGGAAAAGAC
>CAOKUK010000360.1 GCA_948472595.1 uncultured Eubacterium sp. | reverse complement strand
TGGAAAAAAGCGGCCATGTGGAACGTAAGCCCTCTGAAAAGGACAAACGGGTCATGGTTGTTCATCTGACGGAAAAAGGAAAAAAGATTCAGCAGCCTGAAACAGATTATCAGGAAATTCTCGACTGCCTGTCACAGGAGGAATTGCAGCAGTTTGGGGAATATTTAGATAGGATTATTGAAGCGTTTGGAATACAGGAGGATGATATGGCAGGCTGGATGGATAAGGCAAGGGAGCGTATGGGCGGGGAACAGTTTGAGCGGCTGATGTCTATGCGGGAGCGGGCGTTTGGTTCTTTTGGGAGAGGGAGGACCCCGGCGGGCATACCGGGAGCGGAACGCTTTTCACCGGATTATGACGGTTTTATTCCAGACAGGGGCGGATTTGGCGCATTTGGCGGCAAGCCGGACAAATAAATCGTAGAGGCACGATAGAATATTTTTTTGAGCAGGGAGAAAGAAGATTCCTTATGAGAAAGTAGAATTATACCAGAAACAGGGAGAGGATGATTGGGAGTAATATCATGGCATAGAACCAGTTCCCATCTGTTTTCATATTATAAGATGGGGCGTATATGGCCTCGCAAGGAGGGCTCTTTGGCAGAGGATAAGGGGTAAGGCTTTGGAAGAAGGGACAGATAGGAGAACAGGACAATGGGTAAATTAGTGATAGATGGAAACAGCGTATATGAGATTGATGAGGAATGCATCTGCCAAAAAAGGCTTCAGGAGCATCCTCCTAGGGCAGGGCTGGCACAGGCGAAGGAGCAGGCGGGCAGGAATGCCGGCAGGGGAAGGACGCAGGCAAACCGCCGGAATAATAACTGACAGTTAGGGCGTTGTCCCCCCTTCCCCCAATGCCATGGAAGGCGCTGCCCTTTCTTGGCATTGCCTTTTGCCGAGGGCTTGTTTTTTTGATTTGCCCCGCCTATAGAAAGCTGCCGCACCTTTGGCTTCTTGCCATTGGCGCAGCAGCTTTTTATCCATTTTTGGCTGGAAAAAAGGGGAATGCGGCGCCTGGTTGGCGCAGCATCCCCCTTTCCTATTTAGAAAGCAGGTTAGGGTAAGGTCCCTGGCATTTGGGTGTGCCAGGAAAGGCCCTGTTTATCCATCCGTTAGATTCGCTAGATGTGTGCAATCCTTTGGCTGTATGGATTAGCAGCAGAAGCCGCCGCCAAAGCCGTTGCCGTTGCCGCCGCAGCAGCAGAGCAACAGGATGATCCACAGGCAGCTGTTGCCGCCGCCGCAGCCTTCGTTGCCGCCGAAGAAGCCGTTGCCGCATCCGCCGCAGCAGCTCAGCAGGATAATGAGCCAGATAATAGAGGAGCACCCTCCGTTGTTATTGCTTTCGCATCCGCATCCACAGTTTGTAGCAGCTAAATCACTCATGTTTTAAATCCTCCAATTATTTTGATTACAATGTATCATATGTGGGCTGCTTGTATCTGTTTCTATATCTTTTGAAAAAAATTTTGTAATGTCTTCAATTATCTGTTATAATTCATGGTAGGCAGAAAGTATTTGCAAAATGGAAGGAGGCGTGCCATGGATACAGTGGTGATTTTGGACTGTGACAGGAAATGGATTGCCAATTACAAGCGGATGCTGGCGTCCCTCCAGCCCCCTATGGACTGCAGGTTTTTCCAGAAGCCAGAGGACGCCATCCAGTTTTTGTCTGAGTGCCCGGCGGCGGTAGTCGCCTGTGAGCAGGATATGCCCTTTATGTCGGGGATAGAGGTGTTCCAAATGGTGGATATGCTGTCCCCGGACACGGTGAAGGTTGTCATAACAGAGAACAAGGATGTGGCTAAGACCTTGGACACCATTAACAGCAGCCAAGTGTACAGGCTGATTGTGAAGCCTTTTTTTATGGTGGAGGATATAGAGAAGCCTTTAAGGGAAGCGTTGGAATATTACCAGGCAAAGAAAGGGCAGGAAGAGGAGGCCGTGCAGAAGGGGCGGCAGCTGGAGGCTCTAAAGCAGCAGATTAAGGGGCTTTCCTCCTGTCTGGAAGAGAAGCGGCGGCGTTATGCCATTTTTTCCCAGACGGCTGGGGGCATGATTTGGGGCAACTTGTCCAGGGAGTTTGTGGGCTTAAGCCCGGCAGAGAGTGAATTTGCGGCCAAGGCTTGCGAGGAGCTGCTGCAGGAGTTTCTGCGCTATGCCATGTTTGAGCAGCATGGGTGCCAGCGCCACCTGAAGCAATTGACGCAGCGCTTCCACCGCCCGCAGCAGGGCTATGCCTTCCAATTTGGCAGCCAGGCCAAGGGGGAAATCCCTCCCAGGCTGATGGCAAGGATTGGCTATGGGATGTTCCTGCTGGGGTATCTGTGCCAGGAGGTTTTGGCGGAGTGCCAGGCGGTGATGGGGATTCGCCAGGAGGAAGGCGATTATCTCTTGCAGATAGCCTGCCAATACCCGCAGGGCAATAACGCCTTCCGCATCAAGAATCCCAGGCTTCGGCAGCTTTTGGGGCATGTCGTGGAAGGGATTGCGATGTCCTTAGCAGACCGGGCGGCAGGGACAGTGAAGGGGCAGGGGTTTGCAATGCGGCTAATGTTTAGACAGGAGGGCAGCGTACCGTGAATGAAGTGATTATGGGGCTTTATGAGATTGAGGAGCAGGCAGGGAAGATTATGGAGAAGTCCAGCCAGCGCCGCCAGGAGATTTCCGAGAGCCACCGAAGGCAGATGGGAGAGGCGGAGGCGGAGCTGGCGGCAGAGATGGAGGGCAGGCTGACCATCCTCCGCTCCCAGCTGGAAGGCCAGAAGGCAGAGGAGATTGCCCGCCTCACAAAGGAAAGCCAGGAGCAGATGTAATCCATTAATGAGAATTATAAAAAGAATTTAGATCAGATATACAGTGA
>CAOKUK010000359.1 GCA_948472595.1 uncultured Eubacterium sp. | reverse complement strand
CTGGTACAGACACTCTTTCCCTACACGACGCTCTTCCGATCTGCGGGGAACGGCAGGTTGCCAGCGCAGCGTTTTTGTGGAAAGGGCAGGAATTCATCCTGGCTGTGCTGCGGGACGAGAAAGGGATTTTTCGGCAGCCGGAAGGAGAAGGGGGGCAGGAGCCCTTCCAGGAAATGGGGGCAGAGGAGCGTATTGAGGCGGTATTCGAGGGCATTCTCAAGCGGGGGCAAGAAAAGGTGCGGGAAATGGAGGAGTACCTGATTGCCATGGAGCGAGAAATCGTAGTGGGGAAGGTCAATAGGAACCGGAACCAGACGATTTTTGAATGCAAGAGGCTGCTGAGCGTATGGAAGAATGACTATGCGCAATTTTTAAATCTTGTGGAAGGGATAAACGGGCTGGAACAGAAGAAGGAAGAGGCGCAGAGGCAGATCCTGACAGAGGAATCGGCCTGTTACTTTCGGGTCTATGAGAACAAGATACGGCGGCTCACGGAAGAGACGCAATTCCTCTATGAAGAGCTGGTGCATATCCGGGAAGCGCTGGACGCAGCCCTATCCTTTGAGCAGAATCGGATTATGAAGATGTTCACTACTGTGAGCGCAATCTTCATGCCGCTGACGCTGATCGCAGGCTGGTATGGCATGAATTTCGCCCAGATGCCGGAGCTGCTGTGGCGGCATGGCTATGCATTTGTGTGGATACTCAGCATCCTGGTGGTGCTGGCCTGCGTCTGGTTTTTTAAGAAAAAAGACTTATTTTAACATTTATTTTGGATTTGCTTGATTTTTCCATAAAAAGATGGTAGTGTTATAAAGCATGCCATTATGGTAGGTTTTTATCATCTAACCTTAATTTTATCAGAAAGGAAAAGTGCGAAATGAAGAGAACATTGACAGTGCTGCTTACTGCCTGCCTGATTGTCCAATCCTGGGCAGGCGCTGTGATCCCTGTGCATGGAGCGCCGCTCCAGACACCGCAGGCGGCAGAGGATTCCCAGGAGCATGGGGATGGCTTGCCGGATGTATCGGACGCAGCAGAAGGGATGGATGCGGCAGGCGGCAGTGCGTCTGAGGCAGATGCCAATGCACAGGATATGCCCAAGGAAGACGCCGACGCCCAGGAGGTTCAGGCAGGCGCTGATGCGCAGAATACAGCCCAAGGGGACGCCGATGTGCGGGCTGCGTCAGAGAATACAGGCGATGAACCCCAGGCAGAAAGCGCCATAGAGGTAGAAGTGCGCAGGTCTGAGCGTTTCCCGTACCGGGGGGCCGTGAAGGTGCAAATCAGCGGCGGGGCTCAGGAGGCAGGGCCGCAGGATTTGGAATTTGCAGGTGAAAGTTTTAAGACGGCGAAATTCGTCCTCTCCCCGGGGACTTATACCCTGGACATACAGTCGGAAGGGTTTGCTGATTATACCCAGGCAGTTAAGGTTGAAGAGGACAGCGTAAGCAAGCTGAGGATCAGCCCGGAACGGACAGTCCTGGAGAAACATACATACGGATGGCTCCGGCCAGGCGATGTGGACGGCGATGGGAAGATAAGCCAGGAAGATATGAAGGCTGTCCTGGGCGCCATCCGCAAAGGGCAGGGTGCGGCAGGATGCGATATCAACAGCGATGGGCGTACCGATATTGCGGATCTGCAATTTGTGGTCCAGAGCCTGGAGGAAACGCAGGACGCCACTCCGGAGGTGCAGAAGAACATACGGGTGCAGCAGGTACAGACGGTGGAAGGGTCCACAATGGAAGGCAATATAGACGACCTTCTGAACAATACGGGCAGCATTGGCTTAAAGCCGGCCAATACAGCGGCAGAGATTTCGCCGGAGAACCCTGTGGGCTTGGAGTTTGCCTTGGCAGACGACAATGCAGACCCGGCGGCGATTCCGGTTGTGGGCGGTATGACCATATATGCCCCCTTAGAAGTGGAAGACGGGGAGGATATTTCCAGCGCAATTACAGATGGAAATGCTACCGTTGCTTATGTGGATGAGGCTGGAGCGGATAAGGAGCTGCAGCTGCCTTTGCGCGCCCCGGAAGCTGCGCAGGCATATTCTAGCGCGCGCCAGGCAGGCATCCAGATGGCTCTGAAGGCAGCCGCTGTGGCGCCAAGCGTGACCGTAGAGCCGGACGGCTCCCTGGTGCTTAATTTCGGCACGCAGATTGCAGTGAAGCGGGTGACCATAACCATTACCGGAACGAAGAAGACAGAGCCGCTGGTAAACATTGCCAAGGTAGAGTTTGTCAACGATATGGAGAGCAGGATTCCTGCGCCCCAGTTGGATATCCCTACCTTGAATGCGCTTGTGCCAGGGGATAAATCTTTGACGGCTTCCTGGAACAGGCAGGTCAATGTGACAGGCTATGAAGTCTATGTCTGCGGCCCGGTGAAAGGGTCTTCGGCAAATGAATCGCAGATTATCCCGGTGTCCGTCACACAGCATGCGATTGGGAAGATTAATGATAAAGATATGCTGAATTTCAAAAAATATACGGTGAAGGTGCGTTCCGTGAACGGCGAATGGCGCAGCCCCTGGTCGAAGGAACAGGTAGGGGAGCCGAAGCCGCAGAAATTGCCGGCAGCTGTGGATAATGTGACGGCAAAAGGCGGTTACCGTTCCATTTCCGTATCCTGGAAAAATATGGACGACTCCAATGGGTATATGGTGTATTATAAAAAATATTCCGATCCGGATACGGCGTTTTGCCCGGTTGTAGAGGGATTCCAGGAGACAAAGGAAGGCACTGGCAAGATTGATACGAACAGCTATACGATTGCCGGGCTGGAAGACAATATGAAATATGCCATCTACGTGAAGGGATGGAATGAGCTTGGATGGGGGCCGCATTCTTTGGTAGCGGTGGCTGAGACTACGGATATAGCGCTGCCCCA
>CAOKUK010000358.1 GCA_948472595.1 uncultured Eubacterium sp. | reverse complement strand
AGCCGGTATTCCAGAATGTAGTCACGGTTTCCTGCAAAATCGGAAGGGTCGGAAAGAGTAACCTGTGCATTGGAGTCGCTGTTCCAGGCAATATCAATTTCGTGGGATTTACTGGAAAGTCCGGTAATAGGGACTCCGGTGGACAGGTTGGCCGTGATGCGAAAAGAGCCGGAGGCGGTTTCACCATCTTCTAGATAAGGAGTGGCCGTCCATCCGCTGCTTTCCTCTTCCCCTTCTGCAGGCGGAGTGGCATAGCGGGGCCCTACCACGGTGGGGAATACGAACTGGTAGACGCCGTCTGTGGCATGGACTAGTTCGGTGTAATGAAGTTCCAGGCGGATGGTTTGGCCTGGCATAAGGTTGGACAGGTTCATGGTAAAGACATTGGGACGCTGCTGCTCCAGCAGGGAGGCGCTTTTCCCTTCGCTCTTGGCCTGCTCATATTCTTCTTTTGCTTCTTCCCGCTCTTTGATTTTGGCCGTAATAACCTGGTCGCCAATCTGCATCTTCATGCCATGGACGGTTACGCCGGTGGAAGCGGGGAAGACATAAGTGGCGCTGATGGGGTTCTTCCCTTCGTTGGCGTAGGTCTGGGTCACATAGGTTTCCGCAATGGTTCCGTTGATATTCACATGGACTTCCGTATCCTTTAACGGCAGGCAGTCTACGGAAGTGTCAGCCCCTTCAATGAAAAAATAAGGGGACAGGGTTTTGGTGACGTCATTTTCTTTGGCTTCTTCCTGTTTTGCCTGTGCGGCTTCCACGACAGAGGACGGGAAGGCGCAGAAAAAGAGGGTAAGGGAGAGCAATGCCACAAGGCATTTGGACAGGCATGGGGAAAGCGGGCAGGGAAGTCTCTTTCTTCCCCGCAGAGCTTTTTTACGGCGCTTATCGTTTGTCATGCCATCATGGATTTCTTTGCTTTGTCTGTGTGTTTTTGTTTTGCTGCTTTTCATATGGGACACCTCGATTTCCTATTTTGATTCCCGCGCACAACGAGCCGGGCAGCCGTGCTTGCACGGACATTTGGCGGTTGCCGCAAGGTTATTGACTGGAACGTCTTTCTAAATAGGATAGTATCGCAGGCAGGCATCAGAGAAGCGTCAAAGAGGCATCAAACAAGCATCAAAGATGCATAGAATTTGCATCATTCGTATTTTCTATTTTTTCCGGACTTCTTCAATGTAATGAATGCTTTCCATCTGCCCAAGATGATAAATAATATCAGAGTGCAGGTATTTTCCTTTAAGGTTTAGATCAAGCTGCAAAGTCAAGTCGCCTTCCGGCGAGCTTTTGTGCTTCTGGAGCTGCATCACTTCAAAACCCTGTTCCGTCAGAGCGTCAATAATCTGCCGCAGGCCGGCGGAACGGTCGATTTCCAGGTAGATGGTGATATAGCGGTTGTAATGCTCCAGACGCTGGCTGATGTAGTACAGGATGGTGGTGGTAAAGAGCATAATCAGGAAAGCGATGAGGCTGGGAAACAACATGCCTGCGCCTATGGCGACGCCAAGGATGGCGGTGGCCCATAAGGTGGCTGCAGTGGTCAGGCCGCGGACTTGGTTGCGGGAAGTGAGGATGATGCTGCCCATGCCAAGGAAGCCGATGCCGCTGATGACTTGGGCGGCCAGCCTGGCTGCGTCCCCGGTTCCGTATTGCTCAATCAGGTATTCGTTGATAATCATGGTAAAAGCGGAGGCGGTGCAGACAATGGAGAAGGTGCGCAGCCCTGCCGTGCTTTTTTTGATGGCTCTTTCATAGCCGATGACGGCTCCCATGCCCATAGCCAGGGTAAGGCGCAGGAAAATGGAAATATAGTAATGGCTATGCATAAAATTTTGCGTAATATGTTGCAAATTCATAGAAAACCATGCCTTTCCGGAATCGGATAGGATTCCTGACTTATTTGTATTTACAGGTTTGAATTCGTGCAGCTTTGCCGCAGGGCGTTTTCACGGAATGCAGGATGGGGCAAAGCTTATGTGCTGCGCCGGAATGCCAAAGGGGTGATTCCGGCATATCTTTTGAACAGGTAAATAAAGTGGTTGGTGTTTTCAATGCCTATCTGGCTTCCGATTTCATGAATGCGGAGGTCTGTGTTTAACAGCAGGCTTTTGGCGGCTTCCATCCGCCGTTCGTTCACATATTGCAGGGGCGGCAGACCAAAGTGATGGTGGAATTCCCTGCAGAGCCGGTATTTGCTGACGGAATATTGTTCGGCCAGACGGTCTAGGGTATAACTGGTTTGATATTGTAAGTCAAAGGCTTCTTTTATTTGCGCCAAATAGGGAGGGATTTTCTCTTGTTCTTGGTTAGAAGCCATGCCTTCTAACAGGAAATCCGTGAGAATGTCGGTAAGGAGCTTATGGTCGGCCAATTTATTTTTCACAGGCTCCGTTGTCTTGTTTTCTTCCAGGCTGTGGAGGCTGCGGATAATGGGAGAGTGCGTAGGGAGCGTATGCAATGGGATTTGGCCGGGGGGCAGGCAGCGGTAATAAAAGTCCAGCGGGGTTCCTTCCAGAAAAAAAACGGTGTAGCGCCAGGGGGAGACGGAGGTTTCCACTTCAAAAGGGGCGCTGCAGTTTAGAAAAAGGAGGGAGCGGGGAGACAACAGGCAGGTATGCCCGGCAAAGGTTAGTTTCCCGCATCCCTTGTGTGTGTAGAGGAGCAGATAGCAGTTTAGCGGCTTTAAGGAGAAATGGTAGGGGAAAGCGGCTTGCACCTGACCGCCGGAACGGATGGAAATCAGGCAGGGATGGGTATCCTGGTTTAGGCCATATGGAGTGCCGAAGAAGATGGCGGGAGAAAGTTTGGGGGACAGGCGGGGTGGGGCTGCGAAAAACAGGGAAAAATCTTGGGTGTGGATGGGCGTTTGGGAGGGGCTGGATGTCTGGAAGGGGG
>CAOKUK010000357.1 GCA_948472595.1 uncultured Eubacterium sp. | reverse complement strand
AGCCATACGATGGTACAGCGCTCCTTTGAGACGGCGTCCAGGATAATCTCCGGGGTCGTGCCTTTTAAAAGCACGGCTTTGCTGCCGGCGCACAGGCTGCCCATCCAGTGGAATTTCGCCCCGGTATGGTATAGGGGCGGGATGCATAAAAATACATCGTCCCGGTCGGTCAGGTGGTGCTTCTGCTCCATCTGAGCCGCCTGCATCAGGCTCTCATGGTTGTGCAGGATGGCCTTGGGGAAACCGGTCGTCCCGGAAGAGAAGTAGATGGCGGCGTCGTCTTCGTCTTCCAGCCGGACTAAAGGCGCCTGGCTGGAACAGTCGGCCACCAGTTCCGGGTAACTCTCTGCAAAGGTAGGGCATCCGTCCCCCACATAAATCAGCAGACGCCCTTGGCCTAGCTTGTCTTCGATAGATTCAATACGGCCAATAAACTCAGGGCCGAAAAACAGGATATGCACTTCCGCTAAGTCTGCGCAGTATTGGATTTCCTCTGCCGAGAACCGGAAATTAAAGGGTACGGCAATCGCCCCCGTCTTTAGGATCCCAAAATAAATCGGCAGCCATTCCAGGCAGTTAAACATCAGGATCGCTACCCGGTCCCCTTTTTGGATCCCGCGGCTTAGCAGCATATTTGCTACCCGGTTCGCTTTTTCATCAAAAATGCTCCATGTGATTTCCCTTCGGTAGGGAGTCGCGGAAGTCTGCTGTACCAACTCATACTCTTTCCATGTGGTCTTCCTGGTATCCTTTTCCAGTGGGTTTAACTCCACCAAGGCCACTTCCTCGCTGTATAGCTTATGGTTCCTTTCCAGTAAATCTGTCACTGGCATAATCGTGTTACCTAACCTTTCCTCGCCTAAAATAAGGTTGTTTTATTGTGATAGTCCTCCGTATATTTTACTGGTATAGATGCCTCTTGTCAATGACCCGCACGGCTTTGCCTTCGCTGCGGACAATGCTCTTCGGCTCCACGACTTTCACGTTTACCGTAATCCCCAGCATGGAACGCAATGCGGACACAATCTTCTTCTCCCTGGCAGGGATAGGCAGCGTCGGGTGTTCTGCCATCTCCGGCGTCAATTCTACCTGTACTTCTATGGTGTCATTATTCCCGATACGGTCTACCACGATTTGGTAGTTGGCCTGGTATCCCTGGTTCAGCAGCACGGTCTCAATCTGTGACGGCCATACGTTCACGCCCTTTACAATCATCATGTCGTCGCTGCGTCCCTTCGGCTTGAGCATACGCACATGGGTGCGCCCGCAGGAGCAGGGCTTTCTGGTTAGCCGGCACAAATCCCTGGTACGGTAGCGCAGCAGCGGGAATGCTTTTTTCGTTATGCAGGTAAAGACCAGCTCCCCGATTTCCCCTTCCGGAAGGACTTCCCCCGTCTTGGGATCGATAATTTCCGCAATGAAATGGTCCTCCTGGATATGCATGCCTGCCTGTTCCTCACATTCGAAGGAGACGCCGGGCCCGGAAATCTCAGTCAGGCCATAGATATCGTATGCCTTGATGCCCAGAGATTGCTCAATGTCCCGCCGCATTTCTTCTGTCCATGGCTCAGCGCCGAAAATCCCCGCCTTCAGCTTCAGCTTGTCCTTGATGCCCCTCTCATTGACAGCTTCCCCCAGGTTAGCCGCATAGGAGGGCGTGCAGCACAGGATGGTGGAGCCTAAGTCTGTCATGAACTGCAGCTGCCGTTCTGTATTCCCGGAAGACATGGGGAGCGTCAGGCAGCCGACCTTATGGGAGCCGCCATTCAGCCCCGGGCCTCCCGTGAAAAGGCCATACCCATAGCAGACATGGCAGACGTCTTCCTTCGTGCCGCCGGCTGCCACAATGGCTCTGGCGCAGCATTCATCCCACAGGTCTATGTCCTCTTGGGTATAGAAAGCAACCACTCTCCTGCCGGTGGTGCCGCTGGTGGACTGGATACGCACGCAGTCTGACAGGGGCACTGCCAAAAGCCCGTAGGGGTATTGGTCGCGCAGATCGTCCTTGTCAATGAACGGGAGCTTATGTAAGTCGTCAATCCCTTGGATATCCTCCGGCTTCACCCCGGCTTCCTCCATCTTGTCATGGTAAAATGCAACATTGTCATATACGAACCGGACCTGTTTGGCCAAACGTTCGCTTTGGAGCGCCTGAAGCTGCGCAAGCGGCATGGTTTCAATCTCTGGCTGGTAATAATTCTTCATTTTCCTCTCCAATCCTTTCATCATATACACAAATCCAGATTATCATACCATTTTTTCAGGGATTCGTAAATAGTTTCCTGTGGTAAAGTGATAAAAAGTTAAAATTTTTGGAAAATCCTGTAAAGGTTCTTTGGAATTTGGTGCAGAAAATGAAATTTACTTATTTCAAAATAGGAATCGATATGATATAATACCGAATTGTGTAGCAAAGGACAGGAAGGACAAAAATACCCTTATACATAAAAGAAAAGCAAAGGAGATGCAGGTGAAATGAAACTAGGTATCGTAGGTCTCCCCAACGTGGGGAAAAGCACATTATTCAACTCATTGACAAAGGCAGGCGCAGAGTCTGCCAATTACCCCTTCTGCACCATAGACCCCAATGTGGGGATTGTGGCGGTGCCGGACGGGCGGCTTACGCTGCTGGGGGATTTGTACAAATCGAAAAAGGTGACTCCTGCGGTGATTGAATTTGTGGATATCGCCGGCCTGGTGAAGGGCGCCAGCAAGGGGGAGGGGCTGGGGAACCAGTTCCTGTCCAATATCCGGGAGGTGGATGCCATTGTCCATGTGGTGCGCTGCTTTGAGGACAGCAATATTGTCCATGTGGATGGGAGCATAGACCCGGTGCGGGATATCGAGACAATCAACCTGGAACTTATCTTTTCAGATATCGAGATCCTGGAGCGGCGGATTGCC
>CAOKUK010000356.1 GCA_948472595.1 uncultured Eubacterium sp. | reverse complement strand
CATGGGCTTGTCCTCTGTCTTCTGCGCCTGGACTTCCTCTGGCGTCTCTTCCTTATGAGCCAGCTTAGAAACGGCAATAAATATCAAAAACACGCCAAAACAAATGATAGCAAGCCTTTTTACAATCTGGATGTTCCTCCTTCGCCTCCTGCGCCGCCTCCTTTCTGCGACTGTCATTCTCCGTCTTCTACGATATCGTTCTTCATTCGTCACCATAACCGCTCCGCTCTATCGAATTTTTTTAACGCCCTTATTATACACCTTTCCCCAATAGAATGAATTAACATTTTTAAAAATTTTTGTAAGAAAAAAGTAAAAAATTATGGTAACCAATCATCCAATCATTGACTGCTCCAAGCATTCCTCCATAAGCTCCAATGTCCTTAATAGGATTCCCTCCGTATGAGCCATAGAAAGGAACATGGCCTCAAACTGAGAAGGCGCAAGGTAAACCCCATGGGCTATCATTTCCCTGCAATATCTGGCAAACATCTCCGTGTCAGAAGCCTTTGCGCTTTCATAATCCGTCACCTTTTCCTTCGCAAAATAAACGCATCCCAAAGAGCCCACATGGTTCACCTGGCACGGAACCCCTCTTTTTTCCATCAGCGCCTCTATGCTGCCAAAAAACCAATCTGCCCTTGCATTTAGCTGCCCATACCATTCCGAATGCTCCCGCAGCGCAGTAAGCTGTGCAATGCCTGCCGCCATTGCCACAGGGTTTCCGCTCAACGTGCCCGCCTGGTATACGCCGCCCAAAGGAGCCACCAGCTCCATCACCTGCCGCCTGCCGCCATAAGCGCCCACCGGCATGCCTCCGCCAATGATTTTCCCAAAAGCGGTAAGGTCTGGCGCAACCTGGTAAAAGCCTTGCGCCCCCCCTGCCCCTAAGCGGAACCCTGTAATCACCTCATCAAAAATCAGCAGCGCGCCGTAATCATCGCAGAGGCTGCGAAGCCCCTCCAAAAATCCTGGCATAGGGGGAACCACGCCCATGTTCGCCGCCACCGGCTCCACAATCACGGCCGCAATTTCCTCCCCGCACCTGGCAAAATGCCCCTTCACGCTGCCCAAATCATTGTAGTTGGCAGACAAGGTGTCCTTTGTGCAGCCTGCGGGCACGCCCAAGCTGTCCGGCGTCCCCACCGTCATGGCCCCAGACCCCGCCTTCACCAGCAGCCCATCGGAATGGCCATGGTAGCATCCTGTGAACTTCACGATTTTGTCCCGCCCAGTAAAGCCCCTTGCCGTGCGGATTGCGCTCATCACCGCCTCTGTGCCGGAATTTACCATGCGCACCATTTCAACGGAAGGAACCATTTCACAGACCAATTTGGCCATTTCCACTTCAGCCGCCGTAGCTGCCCCAAAGCTTAGGCCGCGCCTACAGGCATCCAATACCCTCTCCAACACTTCTTTCGAGCCATGCCCCAATATCATAGGACCCCAAGAGCCTACATAATCAATGTATTGATTGCCATCCTCATCATAGAGGTATGCGCCCTGCGCACTTTTGATAAACTTCGGAGCGCCCCCAATGGCCCCAAATGCCCGGACAGGGGAATTCACGCCGCCAGGGATTACTTGTACGGCTTCCTGAAATAAAGCTTCCGATTTCGTCATTCCCAGTTTCCTTTCTCTTTTCCACTCAACTGCCATAGACAATTTTACCCAATGATTCCCCTATCCATGCATTCTGCCAATTCTTTGGCAAAATATGTAATATAGATATCCGCCCCGGCGCGGTATGCGCTCACTGCCATTTCACATAAAACCTTCGTCTCATCCAAAATGCCTGCCTGCGCTGCCGCCTTTACCATAGAATACTCTCCGCTGACGGAGTAGGCGGCCAAAGGGAGGTTCGTCCTGTCCCTTATTTCCCGAATCAAGTCCCCATAGGCCATCGCAGGCTTCACCATCAAGATATCCGCCCCCTCTTCTGCATCCAGAAGAGCCTCTTTCCATGCCTCTCTGCGGTTATGGTAATCCATTTGGTAAGATTTGCGGTCCCCAAAAGCGGGGGCGGATCCTGCCGCATCCCGAAAAGGGCCATAGAACGACGAGGCGAATTTCACGGCATAAGACATAATGGGAATATCCGCATACCCTTCTTGATCCAGCCTCCGGCGAATCGCCGCCACCCTCCCGTCCATCATATCAGAAGGCGCCACCATATCCGCCCCCGCCTGCGCCTGAGAAAGGGCTGTCTTGGCCAACAGCTCCAGGGTGCCGTCATTATCCACTTCCTGCCCCCGAAGCAAGCCGCAGTGCCCATGGGAGGTATACTCACACAGGCATACATCCCCAATCCTATACAAATCCGGACAAGCCTCCTTTGCTTTGCAAAACGCCCTCTGGACAACCCCATCTTGGGCATAGGCGCCACTCCCCACTTCATCCTTGCTGGCTGGAATCCCAAACAGCATCACCCCAGGAACGCCTGCGTCTGACAGCTCTATCAGCTTCTCCTCCATACGGTCTACGCTGTAACGGAACTGCCCAGCCATAGATGGGATTTCCTCTTTGATATTCGTTCCTTCTATTACAAACATCGGATATACCAGAGAGGATTTATCCACCCGCGTCTCCCTCACCATCTTGCGCAATACCTGATTTTTGCGCAAACGGCGCGGGCGGCGAATCATTTCCAAATCCATACTTATCCCTTCCTTTCTATCCTAACATGTAACGTCCCTTTCTATTTTGCACATTGCCATTGCCTATCATACCACTCTTTTTTACAAACTGCAATATATGGAAAAGCACTCTTTGAAAAGGAAAAAATTTAAGTAAAAAATTTCAAAAAAACTATTGACAATTATAGGAAAATAATAGTATAATGGTCAAGCAGTCGGCAAGCACGCTATGGGATCTTAGCTCAGCTGGGAGAGCATCTGCCTTACAAGCAGAGGGTCATA
>CAOKUK010000355.1 GCA_948472595.1 uncultured Eubacterium sp. | reverse complement strand
ATCTGGGAGTATACACAGTGGGTGATATACTCCTTCATTATCCCAGGGATTATGAAAGGCTGCCGCCAGTGGCGCATATCGTGGATTTGCCGGCTCTAGTAAGGGAAGGGCCGTCCGGGTTGGCAAAAGAGCTTATGGCAGGAGGGAGTGGCCAAAGGGCAGGGGAGGCACAGAAGACAGTGGCTGTGGCCTTGCGGGTAAGCCAGGCGCCCTTTGTGCGGGCGGGGAGGAACATGCAGGTGACAACCCTTACGGTGCAGGAACAGGGGGTAAAGGCCGAGTTCGTGTGGTTCCGGATGCCATATCTGAAGAGTGCGCTGAAAGTAGGGCAATGGTTTGTCTTTTTAGGGAAGGCGTCTTGGAAAGGGAAGGCCTTCCATATGGAGCAGCCCCAGATTTTTGCGCCGGAAAAGTACCAGTCCATGCAAAAGAGCCTGTGGCCATGCTATCCCCTGACGGCAGGGCTTGGGAAGAATAAGGTGTCCCAGACGGTGAAAATGGCGCTGGAGGAGCTGGATTTATCAGCGGACTATTTGCCGGAGGAGGTGCGGGAGCGCTGCCAGCTGGCAGAACATGGCTTTGCGATGGAAAATATTCATTTTCCAGGCAGCCAGGAGGCGCTGGAGCAAGCCAGGAGGCGGCTGATATTTGACGAGTTCTTCCAGTTTATCCTGTCGGCAGGACTGCAGAAGGGGCAGATGGAGGAGGTGGTGAATGATTTCCGATTTCTGCCCCTGGAAGAGGGGAATGAGGGATTTAGGCCGGCCAGCGAGGCGCCTGCGCCCGCTGATGGCGCATCTTCTAACGCTGGCAGCCTATGGGCGGACCAAGTGATGGAGAGGCTGCCTTACCGGCTGACTGGGGCGCAGAGGCGCACCCTGCAGGAAATCCGCCGGGATTTGCGGGGGAGGAGGGTGATGCAGCGGCTGGTGCAGGGGGACGTAGGGTCTGGGAAGACCATATTGGCATTCCTTTCCATGCTGGATGCGGCTCAGGCAGGGTACCAGTCTGCATTGATGGCTCCCACAGAGGTGCTGGCGGTGCAGCATTACCAGACCTTTACGGAGCTGTGCCAGGCCAATGGGCTGCGGGTTCCGGTCATCCTGCTCACAGGGGCTTTGACGAAAAAAGAGAAGAGGCAGGCTTATGAGAGGATGCAGATTTACCCCAATGCCATGGTGGTAGGAACCCATGCGTTAATCCAGGAGCAGGCGCTGTTTGACAACCTGGCGCTGGTGATTACGGACGAGCAGCACCGTTTTGGGGTAAAGCAGCGGGAGTCCCTGTATCAAAAGGGGGCGCAGCCCCATGTGCTGGTGATGAGCGCAACGCCGATTCCCCGGACACTGGCCATCATCCTGTATGGGGATTTGGACATATCCGTGGTGGACGAGGTTCCGGCCAAGCGTCTTCCGGTAAAAAGCTGCGTGGTGGGGAAAAATGCCAGGCCTGCCTCCTACCGTTTTCTGGAGAAAGAGATTGCCAAGGGGCATCAAGCCTATGTCATCTGCCCGCTGGTGGAGGAGAGCGAGGGGCTGGAGATGGAAAATGTGGCAGACTATGCCCAAATGCTTAAGGAGCAGCTTCCGCCAGGGATTGTGGTAGAGTGCCTCCATGGGAAAATGAAATCTGGCAGGAAGAACCTGATAATGGAGCAATTTGCCCGAAATGAGATACAGGTGCTGGTGTCCACTACGGTAATTGAGGTAGGGGTGAATGTGCCGAATGCCACGGTGATGATGGTGGAGGACGCCCAGCGCTTTGGCTTAGCCCAGCTCCATCAGCTAAGGGGGCGGGTGGGCAGGGGCCACAGCCAGTCCTACTGCATCATGGTGCATACCACGGATTCTGAGAAGGCGCAGAAACGCTTGGAGATTTTGAACCAGTCTAACGATGGGTTTTACATAGCCGGGGAGGATTTGAAGCTGCGGGGGCCTGGGGATTTCTTTGGCGTCCGCCAGAGTGGGCTGCTGGAGTTCCAACTGGGGGATATTTACCAAAATGCAGATATTCTAAAGCTGGCTTCCGAAGAGGCAAACCGGATTTTGGCAAAGGACAGGAAGCTTATGCTGCCAGAGCACGAAGGGATACGGGAGAGAATCTGGTCTTACCTAAATAGACAGGGGGAGACGGTGAACTTATAGGGGGCAATGGGTTTGAAAATGCCAGAATCCTGACAAAGCTAGGGGCGCCTTGGGGGAGTCTGGCATTTTATGTAGTTATGCTAATTTCTGTTTTATGTCGCGGACATCAGATTCTAGCTGCCTTACTTTGATAGCCAGCATTTCCACTTCAGCGCTGGGTTTCATTGCGTCATGCAGGATTCTGGAAAGGTCAAGGTGTCCTTCCGCTATGCGCTGGATATTGATTCGGATTTCATTTTCTAATGTTAAATCTATTTTCTTAACCCTATCATCCAATTGCTGAATATCATTTTTCATCTCTTGCATGTCGTCCTTCATGCCTTGCATTTCATCCTTCATGCCTTGCATGTCCGTCTTCATGCCTTGCATTTCATCCTTCATGCCCTGCATGTCCGTCTTCATGCCTTGCATGTCCGTCTTCATGCCCTGCATGTCCGTCTTCATGCCCTGCATGTCTGTCTTCATGCCCTGCATGTCTGTTTCTATATTGCCAAGCCTGCTTAAGATTAAATTCAGTTTTTCTTCCATAACCTTTGCCTCCCTTTGCTGTATGCCAAGCACTTCCGATATTGGTTTGCCTTAAGGCGTATTCTTATTATAACAGAAAAACTTCTGAATGGCAAGTCTTGGGTTATATTTTATAGGCGCATTTCCGTAGAATCAATTGCCATATTTGAATAGGTATGCTAGTATATATTACTCCGGCGGTTAAATATCGCACCATCTTACTTGTCCAAATCTCCCTCTGCTGCGTTGTCATCAATCGCTGTAGCACTCGCTACAGCTCA
>CAOKUK010000354.1 GCA_948472595.1 uncultured Eubacterium sp. | reverse complement strand
GGTCAGTGCCGGGCTGGGTTCCTGTGTCGGGGCTGGTTTCTATGGGGAGGAAATTGCCGGAAAGGATTGCTTTGGGGAGGACAGTGAAGGCCGGGGTGTCTGTGGGGAGGAAAGTGAAGGGAAGGGTTCCTATGGGGAGGAGAGTGAAGGAAGGGGTTCTTATGGAGAGGAAGATCGTTTTGGGGGGGCGGATGTAGGGGGAGAATCTATGGGGGATTTTGAGGGAAATGAAGGAGGCAGCGAGGGGAAGAAGAAAGGGTTTTGGAGGGGCAGGAAGGAGAGGAAGGCAGGGGAGAGGACGGAAGGGGAAGAGAAGAAAGGGTTTTTCAAGCGGCTGGTGAAGGGGCTGGCGAAGACCAGGAACAATATTGTGTCTGGGATTGACGCTATTTTCAGCAGCTTTTCCAGCATTGACGATGACTTTTATGAAGAGATTGAAGAGATTTTGATTATGGGGGACTTGGGGGTGCATGCCACCACGGAGATTATTGAGAATCTGAAGGCGAAGGTGAAGGAGCTGCATATCAAGGAGCCGGCAGAGTGCAAGGAGCATTTGATATCCAGCATAAAGGAACAGATGTATGTGGGGGAGACGGCTTATCGGTTTGAGGGTGAGAAGTCCGTGGTGCTGGTGATTGGGGTGAATGGCGTGGGGAAGACGACCACTGTGGGGAAGCTGGCAGGTAAGATGAAAGACCAGGGGAAACGGGTGGTGATTGCGGCGGCAGACACCTTCCGCGCAGCGGCAGGGGAGCAGCTTAGCGAATGGGCGAACCGGGCAGGCGTAGAGATGATTGGGGGGCAGGAAGGGGCAGACCCGGGGGCTGTCGTGTATGACGCAGTGGCGGCGGCGAAAGCCCGGGATGCAGACGTGCTGCTGTGCGATACGGCGGGGCGGCTCCACAATAAGAAGAATTTGATGGAGGAATTGCGGAAAATCCATCGGATTTTGGAGAAGGAGTATCCGGATGCGTTCCGCGAGACGCTGGTGGTGCTGGATGGGACCACGGGGCAGAATGCCTTGGCTCAGGCGAAGCAGTTTGCGGAGGTTGCGGATATTACGGGGATAGTGCTGACGAAAATGGACGGGACGGCGAAGGGGGGGATTGCGGTGGCAATCCAGTCTGAGCTGGGGGTTCCGGTAAAATATATTGGCGTGGGGGAGACCATAGACGATTTGCAGAAGTTTGACTCGGAACAGTTTGTGAATGCGCTGTTTGCCACGGAGGAAGAAAAGGAGTGTGAGGAAAGATGTTGACCTTGGAAAAATTTGAGGAAGCAAGTGAGGTTGTAAAAGAGGTAACGTTAGATACGGAGTTGATTTATAGCAATTATTTCAGTGAGCGGACGGGGAACAAGGTGTACTTAAAGCCGGAGAACATGCAGTTTACGGGGGCTTATAAGCTGCGGGGCGCTTATTATAAGATTAGCACGCTGACTGAGGAGGAGCGGGAGAAGGGGCTGATTACAGCCTCTGCCGGGAACCATGCCCAAGGGGTGGCTTATGCGGCCAAGTGCTTTGGGGTGAAGGCCACAATCGTGATGCCTACCACCACGCCGCTGATAAAGGTGAACCGCACCAAGAGCTATGGGGCGGAAGTGGTGCTTTCCGGGGATGTGTACGATGAGGCTTGCCAGATGGCTTATGAGCTGGCGGAGGAGAAGGGCTATACGTTTATCCATCCTTTTGACGACTTGGCAGTGGCCACGGGGCAGGGGACGATTGCCATGGAGATTTTTAAAGATTTGCCGCTGGTGGAGTATATTTTGGTGCCCATTGGAGGGGGCGGGCTGGCCACGGGCGTGTCGACACTGGCGAAGCTTCTGAACCCCAAAATCCAGGTGATTGGCGTGGAGCCGGCAGGGGCCAACTGCATGCAGAAATCCTTTGAAGCGGGGAAGGTAGTGACGCTTCCGGGAGTGAATACCATTGCGGACGGCACGGCGGTGAAGACGCCAGGGGAGGTGATTTTCCCTTATATCCAGAAGAACTTGGATCAGATTATCACGGTGGAAGACGATGAATTGATTGTGGCATTTTTGGATATGGTGGAGAACCACAAGATGATTGTGGAAAATTCCGGGCTGCTGACAGTGGCGGCGCTGCAGCACCTAAATGTGAAGAACAAGCGGGTGGTGTCTATTTTAAGCGGGGGGAACATGGATGTGATTACCATGTCCTCTGTGGTGCAGCAGGGGCTGATTTTCCGGGACAGGATTTTTACGGTGTCTGTGCTGCTGCCAGATAAGCCCGGGGAACTCTGCAAGGTGGCGGACACCATTGCAAGGGAGCAGGGGAATGTGATTAAATTGGAGCACAACCAGTTCGTGACCACCAACCGGAATGCAGCGGTGGAGCTTCGGATTACCTTAGAGGCCTTTGGGACAGAGCATAAAAGGCAGATTATGGACGCATTGGAGAAAGGGAATTACAAGCCAAAGCTGGTGCGGACGAATCTGTAGGGATGGGAAAAAGATGAGGTTGGATTCTGTTTACATCAAAAATTATAGATGTTTTGATGAACTGGAAATTGATTTAGATGCGAGGCTGACATTGTTTGTGGGGAAAAATGGGTCTGGAAAAACAGCTCTATTGGATGCAGTTGCTGTGGCGGCCAGTGCGTTTCTGAGCGGAATGGGAGGCAGGAGCCGGAATATCCAGAAAGAGGATGCCCGTTATCAGTTTTTTGAAATGGGAGGCGTGGTAGATTCGCAGCATCAATTTCCAGTTGTGGTGGAAGGAAGGGGAGCATGCAATGGGACAGAAGGCGTAGCGTGGACGCGTATGCTGAATTCTATAGAGGGAAGAACTACTGTGAAGGATGCCCACCAACTTGTGGGAATTGCAGAGAGGATGCAGAAGAAAGTAATGGCAGGGGATGGAGAAACCGTGTTGCCAGTGCTTTCTTATTATGGGACTGGCCGGCTGTATGCGCAGAAAAAGGAAAAAAGAAATGTAGA
>CAOKUK010000353.1 GCA_948472595.1 uncultured Eubacterium sp. | reverse complement strand
ATGCCGGGAAATCCACGCTGCTGAACCAGCTGACAGATGCGAATGTGCTGGAAGAGGACAAGCTGTTTGCCACCCTGGATCCCACTACCCGTATTTTGAAGTTAGACAGCGGGCAGGAGCTTTTGCTGACAGATACGGTGGGCTTCATCCGCAAGCTGCCCCACCATTTGATAGAGGCCTTTCAAAGCACGCTGGAGGAAGCGAAATATGCGGATTTCATCCTGCATGTGGTGGATGCTTCAAATCCCCAAAGGGAGAAGCAGATGCACATTGTCTATGAGACGCTGCGGGAGTTGGGGATAACAGGCAAAAAAGTCATCACCCTGTTCAATAAGCAGGACAAGCTGCAGGAGCCGGGGCGCATCCATGACGCCCGGGCGGACAGGGCTCTGCGGATTTCCGCAAAGCGCGGTTATGGGATGGACAGCCTGAAAAGGGCCTTAGAAGACGTCCTGCGGGAAGACAAAAGGCTGTTGGAAGGCGTATTCCCTTACGGGGAGGGCGGACAAGTTTCGCTCGTGCGCAAGTTTGGGGAGCTGTTAGAAGAAGAGTACCAAGAAAAGGGCATTTATATCAAGGCTTTTGTGCCGGTGGATTTATATAGGAAATTGGAAATGAGAATGGAAAGCAGCATGTAAGCAGGGGCAAAAGCTGGAATAGCCGCAGGATGAGGATGTCGGCGCATATCCTCACTCTGCGGCTTTCTGCCTTGGGTTTGTGTCTTGCCTCGTTGATATTTGGCATAACTACGCAGCAGATGGGCGAATAGACAAGTCAAGACACGATGCTCTTTACCATTTCAGCAAAGCGGCCCCCCAAGTGAGCCCTGCCCCAAATCCGGAAAGCAGTATGGTGTCGCCTTTTTTCAGCATCTCTTTTTTGTTCACCTCATCCAGAAGGATAGGGATGCTTGCGGCAGACGTATTGCCGCAATGGCTTACATTGGAAGGGAATTTTTCCAGCGGCAGCTTCAGCTTCCGGGCAATGGAAGCGATAATCCGATAATTTGCCTGATGGAGCAAATAATAATCTACATCGGAAGGCTTCATGCCGGCTTGCTGTAAGAGGGACTGGATGCATTCCGGCTCTTTTTTTACGGCAAATTTAAACACTTCCTGGCCATTCATGAAAAGGTAATCCAAGTCCTTGACAGTGTGGGCGTAGGGGTTGTTGTTTGTGCGGCTTTTGCATACCAGGATATCCCCGCCGCTGCCGTCTGAGCCTTGCAGGCAGGCAATCATGCCTTCTTCTGAGGCTTTCGCCACTACGGCTCCGGCGCCGTCGCCAAACAGGACGCAGGTGGAGCGGTCAGACCAGTCAATCAGCTTGGAAAGGGTCTCTACCCCGATAATCAGAGCCGTCTGGTAAATCCCTGCCTGGAAATAGGCATCCACCGTATTCAATGCGAATAAAAACCCCGAGCAGGCTGCGTTGATGTCAAAGGCGGCTGCATTGCAGGCTTCTAGCTCCTTTTGCACCATGCAGGCCGTGCTGGGGGTTAGGAAGTCAGAGGAGACAGTGGCCACCAGGATGAGATCCAGCTGTTCAGGGGCAATCCCTGCGTCCTTTAAGGCTGACTGGCCGGCCTGGACAGCCATGGACAGAGTGTTCTCTTGCTCTGAGGACACTAAGTGGCGCTCGCAGATCCCCGTGCGGCTTTGAATCCATTCATCGCTGGTATCCACAAGGGCGGAAAGCGCATCGTTTGTTACAACCTTATCCGGGAGGCGGCTCCCGGTTCCAATAATTTTTGCTCTCATATCATAATCCTATCCTTAATGGTTTGACAATCAAAATAATTACATATTTAATATAAACGCAGAAAGAGGATTTGTCAATGGGGATATGTATTTTTTGAGAAAGGGGGATGTAAGGGAACGTTTCTGGCCTTCTTGCATACTATGAAAGAAAAAACATGGAGCAGCCATGGCTATAACGATTATATTGGATGCAGGGCATGGGGGATACGACAATGGAGCATCCTTCCAAGGGAGGAAAGAGAAAGACGATGCCTTGCGGGTCACCCTTGCGGTAGGGCAGCAGCTGGAGGATGCAGGGTACAATGTGCTATATACAAGAACCACGGATCGGTACGATTCTCCGGTGGAAAAGGCGCAGATTGCCAACCGCTCTGGGGCAGATTACTTTATTTCTTTCCATCGGAACTCTGGGATAACGCCAAATACTTACAATGGGACGCAGGCTCTTGTCTATGAGGCGGATACGGAGGCGGCAAGGCTGGGCGAATCTATCAACGATGAGCTGGTGAAGTTTGGGTTTAAGGATTTGGGCGTGGACGAGCGGCCAGGGCTTGTGGTACTTCGGAGGACAAAGATGCCAGCCGTGCTGATGGAGCTGGGCTTCATTAACAATGAAGGGGATAACCAGCTGTTTGACCAGCGCTTTGATGAAATGGTGGATGCCATTGTGGATGGGATAGAGGGCGCGCTGCCTTTGGATGAGCCTGCGGGAAGATATGGGGTGCAGGTGGGGCTGTACCGTTATGAGTCCAATGCGGAGTATATGGAAGAGCAACTGGAAGACCAGGGATATTCGGCAGAAGTGCGCTGGGAAGATCCCTATTATGCAGTCGTGGTCGGGGAAGAGCCCACGCTTGAGGGAGCTGCAGGGCTGCAGGCGCAGCTGCGCCAGGATGGATATGATACCTTGGTAGTAAAACTTTAAAGCCTGTTGCGGTTTGTTCCCGCAGGCGATGCACCCTAAGGGCATTTAGGAAAATAGCTGCTGGAGCAATAAGTGCCCGGTGGGTGCGAAAATGCCCTCGCCGATAAGACTTGTTTTGGTCAGGCTTCCTAAGCATGGCCGGATTAATGGAAAGGGCATGCAAATCTTAAATTTTTATAAAATGGCAAAATGGCATTTACTTTTTTGAAAAAATTGGATAATATAAGCATATCCTTTGTTAAGCCTTTAGAAAGGCAGTGGGTCAGAGCAGGATAAGAT
>CAOKUK010000352.1 GCA_948472595.1 uncultured Eubacterium sp. | reverse complement strand
AAGGCGTCTCCCTATGTTTGAAGAGCATTTAGCAGAAAAAGCCCAAATCTGTATGGAAATTTTATCCAATTGCAGGGCGGAGCTATACTTGAATATGCGTTTTTTGGACGTGGCGCTCCACAGCCTGGCTTTCGAGCCCACGATGGCAATATCTGGCATAGCGACGAATGGCCAGGCGTTTTGCTGCAACCCAGAGTTTCTGATACGGCAGTATAAAATTGGAAATGTCCCCGTGAACCGCAGCTATTTCCACAGCTTGCTCCACTGCCTGTTTGCCCATGTCTGGAACCCCTGCGGCCGTCAGTCAGCCATGCTGTGGAACTTGGCCTGTGATATTGCGGTGGAACATGTCATGGATGGGCTGCCTTGCCGTTGCCTGCGCACCCCTCCCAAACCCTACCGCAGGGCAGTCTATGAGGGGCTGCTGAAAAAAATCCCTGTTATCCATGGGGAAGGCGTATTTGGCCTGCTCCAAAAGGCAGAGCCAGATCCCCGCATCCTTGCGCGTTTGGTGCAGGAATTTGCGGTTGACGACCACTCCCTTTGGGCCGGGGAGGGGAAAGATTCCAAATCCTCCATGGAGCAGCAAAGCCAGTGGCAGGATATCCGCAAGAAGATGGAAGTGGAGTTGGAGCTTTTTTCCAAAGACGCTGCAGAAGGCTCCAAAGGCCTGAAGGAACAGCTCCGGGTGGAGAATCGGGAGCGGTATGATTACCGTTCTTTCCTGAAAAAGTTTTGTGTCTTAAAAGAAGAGGTGCAAGTGGATTTGGACAGCTTTGATTATATTTTTTACCATTATGGCATGGAGCTGTACGGCAATATGCCCCTGATTGAGCATCAGGAGACCAGGGAAGTGCAGAAAATTGAAGATTTTGTGATTGTCATAGACACCTCCATGTCCTGCAAGGCCAGCTTGGTGCGGAAGTTCCTGGAAGAAACCTACAGCATTCTAAGCCAATCGGAATCTTTTTGCCGTAAATTCCGCATCCATATCATCCAATGCGATGAAAAGGTGCAGTCAGATGTGGCAGTGGAGAGCCAGGAGCAGCTTGCCGCCTATATGGAGCGGTTTGAAGTAAAGGGCTTAGGAGGGACGGATTTCCGTCCTGCCTTCCAATATGTGGAGCGCCTTTTGGCGGAAAAGTCCTTCCAGAAGCTGCGCGGGCTCATTTATTTCACCGATGGCTATGGGCGGTATCCCCTGAAAAAGCCGCCCTACGACACGGCGTTTGTGTTTTTCCGGGAGGATTACCAGGATGTGGACGTGCCCCCCTGGGCCATAAAGCTGATTTTGGATGGAAGCCAGGCTATCAATGCAAAGCAGGAAACAGAATGGAGGCAGGAGCATCGATGAACATCAAGCGAACAAAGGAAGAGATAAAAAATACCATAGAGGCGTACTTGGAAAAAGATGGGCTGGGGGCGTATGAAATTCCATCCATCCGCCAGCGCCCCATATTTTTATTGGGCTCCCCCGGGATTGGGAAAACGCAGATTATGGAGCAGATTTCCAAGGAATGCGGGATTGCCCTGGTGTCCTATACGATTACCCACCATACCAGGCAAAGTGCTATCGGCCTGCCGTTTATCTCCCATAAACAGTATGGCGGGAAAGAATATGCCGTGACGGAATATACCATGAGTGAGATTGTGGGCTCCATCTATGAGAAAATGGAGCAGACAGGGCTTAACGAAGGAATCCTTTTCATCGATGAGATAAACTGCGTGTCAGAGACTTTGGCGCCGGCGATGCTGCAGTTTCTGCAGTGCAAATCTTTTGGGAACCATAAGATTCCGGAAGGCTGGGTTATCGTTGCGGCAGGAAACCCGCCGGAATACAACAAATCCGTCCGGGAATTTGACGTGGTCACCATGGACCGCGTCAAAAAAATAGAGGTAGAGGCGGATTTTGGCGTATGGAAAGAGTATGCTTACCGGCAGGGGCTCCATGGGGCTGTGATTTCCTATCTGAATGCCAGGAAACAGAATTTTTATCAAATGGAAACCACGGTGGACGGCAGGAATTTTGCCACTCCCAGAGGATGGGAGGACCTGTCGGATTTTATCCGCGTCTATGAGAAGCTGGGGAAAGACGTGGATTGGGAGGTGGCGGCGCAGTATATCCAATTCCCTAAAATAGCAAAGGATTTTGCCAATTACTTAGAATTGTACTATAAATATCAGACGGATTACCAGATAGATGAGATTTTCCAAGGGCGCCTGGATGAAATCTTGCTGAAAAAGGTTGCCCACGCTTCCTTTGACGAGCGGCTCAGCGTCCTTGGGCTCATTTTGTCAAAAGTCAATGAGGCTTTCAAGCAGGCCGTGCAGGAGGAATGGCATATGGAGCGCCTGCAGGCCTGCCTCATGGAATTTAAGGCGCAGATAAAGGGAGAAGCGCAAACAGCCCAGGAGATGTTTGGGGGCATATGCCGGAAGCTGTCCTGTGAATATGAAGGGAAAAAGAAAGCGGAGCTTTTAAGCAGAGAGGAAGAGGCGCAGTACCGCAGGCTGCTGCAGACGATGGAGCGGTTTGCCCAAACCCTGAGGCTGGAAGGGATTGCCCATAGTGAGTCGGTTCTTTTGCGGGTTCAGGAGTTGTTTGCCCTGGAAAATGAGGCCTTTGTGCGCCGGCAGGAGGAGGCGTCCAAAGTCTTGGAATATGCCTTTGATTTTTTGGAGGGCGCATTTGGCAGCGGCCAGGAGATGGTAATGTTCATCACGGAACTGAATTCTAATTATGACAGCGTGAAGTTCCTCCAGGGCTGTGACTGTCCCCGTTATTACCAATATAACCAGGAGCTGCTTTTCGACGAAAAACGCAAAAGGCTGTTAGGGCGGCTGCAGGAGCTTTGAAAAAGAAAACGGCTTTGCGGAGGATAGTGGAAGAAACGCAAGAAAAAGGAAAAGAGGCAGGAAATGGAAAAAACAACGGTATTATTTGATTTAGACGGAACCCTTGTGG
>CAOKUK010000351.1 GCA_948472595.1 uncultured Eubacterium sp. | reverse complement strand
TGGCAGGGCAGTCCGAAATCCTAAAGGATTCTGTCATTGTGTTGGATGGCTTTACGGGTTTTACGCCGGTACAGTACCATTTATTGGAAATGCTGCTTCGGGTGACGGATGAAATCCTGGTGACAGTGACATTGGATCGCCGTGAGGATCCCTATCATACCATTGGCGTCCAAGAGCTGTTTTATTTGAGCAAAAAGACTGTGCAGACCCTGCTGCGCATTGCCAGGGGGAACCGAGTGGAGGTCAGAGAGCCTTACTGGGTAAATCACAGCGGGCAAAGCCGGTTTGGCCATGCGCCGTCCCTCCTGTGGCTGGAGCAGAACCTGTTCCGCCCCCAGCAGAAGGCATACCAAAATCAGCATAAAAGCGGCGCGCGGCTTGCCTCAGAGGAGCAGATTGGAGCAGATATTTTGCCTGCCCGAAAGGAGCGGCTCCAGGAAGGGAGGGAAAGCGGGATTTTTCTTTACTCCCTGCCAACGCCCCGGCAGGAGCTCCACTTTATCGCCCAGGAAATCAAAGAGCTTGTGCGCAGCGGGAGGTACCGCTACAAGGACATAGCCATTGTATGCGGGGATGTGGAAATGTATGGGAATTATGCCCAGGAGATTTTTGGCGCATACCAAATCCCCTTATTTCTAGACGCCAAGAAAAACCTTGTGTTCCATCCCATGACAGAGTTCCTGCGGCAGGCTCTCTATCTGGTGGAGCAGGATTTCTCCTATGAGTCGGTGCTGGGCTACCTGCGCTGCGGGCTGTCCGGGATTGCCATGGAGGATGTGGATTTGCTGGAAAATTACCTGCTGGCAGAGGGTGTCCGGGGGTTCCGGAAATGGCAGAAACCCTGGGTGCGGCGGGGCTGCGCGCAGGATGCGGAGGAATTGGGGCGCATCAACCAGCTGCGGGAGCGGCTTTCCGGACAGCTTATGCCGCTTTGGGAGGTGTTCCAGAAGGAAGGGGGGCAGCTCCATACGGTGCTGGAGGAATCCAAGGCTTTTTACGGCCTGATGCTGGATTTGGATATCGAAGGGCAGCTTGCCGGATATGAGGAGCGCTTTGCCAAGGAAGGGGAGCAGGCTCTGGCGAAGGAATACGCCCAGATTTATCGGATTGTCATGGACTTGCTGGATAAGGTGGTGGAGCTTTTAGGGGAGGAGCGGATGGGCGTCCGGGAATACCGGGAAATGTTAGAGGCCGGGCTGGAGGCTGCGGCGGTGGGCATCATCCCGCCGGGATATGACAGGGTGGTGTTTGGCGACATCGAAAGGACCAGGCTTTCCGATATCAAAGTCTTGTTTTTCGCAGGGGTGAATGACGGCCTGATTCCAAAGGCAGCAGAGCGCGGGGGCATCATTTCCCAGTCCGACCGGGAATGTTTCGCTTCCCGCGGCATAGAGCTTGCGCCCACAGACCGGGAGAAGAGCTTTATTCAGAAATTTTACCTGTATCTGAACCTGACAAAGCCTTCGGAAAAGCTGTATGTCACTTGGTTTCGCGCCAGCCAGGATGGCAAGGAGGCAAGGAAATCTTATTTGGTCGGGATACTTCAGAGGATGTTCCCGCAAGGGAAGCCTGTGCGCTTAGAAGACGGGAATGGCCTCTTTGCGCCGGCAGAAGAAGAGGCAAAAGCCCGTTTCTTACGGCAGATGGCCACGCCCCAGAGCGGCCTGAGGTTTTTTGTGGAAGGCTTGAAGGCGGCGAAGGAAGGGAGGGCGCACCCTGCATGGAAAGGGCTGTGCCAATGGTATCTGGCGCAGGATTCTTGGCGGGAGAGGATACGCCCCTTTTTTGAAGCGGCCTTCTACCAGTACCGCGCAAATTCCATGGGAAGGGATGTCACCCGCGCGTTATACGGCAAGGTATTGGAAAACAGCGTCACCCGGCTGGAGCAGTTCAGCGCCTGCGCCTGCAGCCATTTCCTCCAATACGGCTTGAAGCTCCAGGAACGCAGCCTGGGAGAATTTGCCCCGGTGGATATGGGGACTCTGTTCCATGCTGCCTTAGAGCATTACTCCAATGCCTTGGAGCAGGCAGGCTGCCAGTGGTTTGACGTGCCAAAAGAGACAGAGGAGGAGCTGATTGACCAGGCCGTGGAGGCCGCTCTAGGGGCGGGGCTTGACAGTTTCCTGTTCCGGGAGGCCAGGACGGCTTATCTGGTGGAGCGGATGAAGCGCATCCTGAAGCGGACCGTGGAGACCATCGCAGAGCAAATCAAAGCCAGCCATTTTGCCCCAGAGGGCTATGAGGTGTCCTTTTCCTTTGCGGAGAGCCTGGATGCAGTGAACTTCATTTTGAGTGAGGAGGAAAAAATGCGCCTGCGGGGGCGGATTGACCGGATTGATACCAAAAAGGCGGGAAATCAGGTCTATGTGAAAGTCATAGATTATAAATCCGGCAGCCGGGATTTCCAGCTGCTGTCCCTGTACCATGGGCTGCAGCTGCAGCTGGTGGTCTATATGAATTCCGCCGTGGAGATTATGAAGCGGAAATACCCTGGGAGAGAGGTGCTGCCTGGCGGCATGTATTACTACCACCTGGACGACCCCATCATAGAGGGGAAATCAGAGCAGAGCGATGAGGATATCCAGGAAAAGATTTTAGAGGAGCTGAAGCTTAAGGGGGTTGCCGGGGAAGAGGAGGACGCCAGCGTCAGCAAAAAAGCAAAGCGCGCCGCCAAAGAGGAGTTCCAAATCCTCTCAAACTATGTGAATCATACAATCCGGGATATTGGCAGGCGGATTTTTGACGGGGAGATTGGGGCGGAGCCCTACCAGCTGGGGGACAGCACCGGCTGCGACTACTGCCCCTACCACGGCATCTGCGGCTTCGACCCGGCATCCCCGGGATGGGAATACCGAAAGCTGGAGGAAATCAAGGATGAAGAGGAGATTTTGGAGCGGATGGAAGAGAAAATTGGGCATGAAAAATGGAAGCAATGGGGCTCGAACCCATGACCTCTCGCGTGTGAGGCGAACG
>CAOKUK010000350.1 GCA_948472595.1 uncultured Eubacterium sp. | reverse complement strand
TCCAGGAGAGTCTTCAAAGGGAATGGGTTACTGCAGCAGGCAAAGGAAGGAAATTGGGACAGAAAGAGGCTGGGCTATGGGAAAGTGTGATTGCAGCAGGCGACAGCGAATTTGACATCCCAATGCTTCAGGAGGCGGATATCGCCCTTGCCCCCAAGGAAATGCAGGAAAAGGGGATTCAGATGGAGCATATGGTTTTTATGGGGAGGGAAGGGGTATTTTCTGATTTTGTGTTGGAGTATGTGAGTCGTCAGATGCAGCTTTGAAAGCGCGCAATCGTGACAGACAAATAGTGAAATGCAGGAGGATGCCTTGGATAAAGTGAATTTTACGGTTTGTCTGGCAGGGGTGCCCATTGGCGTTACAGCCTTGTGCCAGTCTACAAAAAGTTTTTGCCGGGAATATTTGACGGAGGAAGAGCCAGAGTTTTCCCTGGAGGTTACGCCAAAAGACATTGCTTTTGAGCGGGAGAAGTCTGCCAGGGAGGATGCCTATGAGGGGATTCCCACTCGCAAATTTTCGGACAGCTATTTAGAGACTCTTGCGGTCTATCGGAAGATCGCAGACAGGATGCTGGATGAGGGCGTGCTGCTGTTCCATGGATCCGTGGTGGCGGTGGACAATGCCGCCTATCTTTTTACGGCAAAGAGCGGGACAGGGAAGAGTACCCATACCCGGCTATGGCGCCAGATGCTGGGAGAGCGGGCAGTGATGGTCAATGACGACAAGCCGCTGCTTCGGGTGGCTGAGGGCGGCATTGTGGCGTATGGGACGCCTTGGGATGGCAAGCACCACCTGAGCAGCAATATCGCCGTGCCTTTGAAGGCAATCTGCATCCTGGAGCGGGGGGAGGAGAATCGGATTTGGGAAGTGGGGGCTAGGGATGCGTGGCCGATGCTGATGCAGCAGTCTTACCGTTCCAATAACCCCACAAAATTGGCGAAGACGATGGAAATGCTGGATTTGCTGGCAGAAAAAGCCCGCCTGTACCGCATGGCCTGCAATATGGAGCTGTCTGCGGCGGAGGCCTCTTACCAGAAGATGCGATAAATTCATTGACTTCCTTCCCTTGACAGATTATACTTATGCATGAGATTAGGAGGTTATATCATTATGAAATTAAAAGCAGAGTTTATCACGCATGGAAGCCAAGGGGAGCAGGTGATGGTGTCTACGGATACGAAACTTTTTTCCGGTTTGGTGCGCAGTAACAGCACGGCTTCTTTTATTGTTGACTGCCTGAAGAAGGAGACCAGCCAGGAGGAAATTGTGGACGCCATGGCGGCCGAGTATGACGCCCCCCGGGAGCAGATTGCAAGAGATGTGGAGCGGGTGATTGATACCTTAAGGGGCATTGGTGCGATTGATGGGTAACAGCACATTTGAAGAGGAAATCCAGCGCACAGGCAGGCTGGTGTACACTAATGTGGGCGACAGCATGATGCCCTTAATCCGCCAGCACAAGGATTTGATGATTATTGAAAGCCCGAAGGGGCGCTGCAGGAAGTATGACGTTCCCTTGTACAAGCGGGATAATGGGCAGTACGTGCTCCATCGGATTTTGAAGGTGCGCAAGGAGGATTATGTCATATGCGGGGATCATCGCTGGCAGAGAGAGTACGGCATTACGGACCGCCACATTATTGGGGTTTTGTCTGCTGTGGTGCGGGATGGGAAGACCATTGCCGTGACGGATTGGCGCTATCGGCTCTACACGCATTTGTGGTGCGACCTTTTTGCCGTGCGGGCTTCGATTCTGTACCTTAAGAGCCTCCCCTGGCGCATCCGAAGGAAGCTTGGGAGATGAGGCGGGGAGGGAATGCCCGCCCTGTGCTGCTTTGGATGAGCGCTGTGGCAGGCAAGGCCAAGGGGTATATCGGGGTGCTCCTTTTGGTTCAGGCGCTGCATGGCATCAGCGGCGTGGCTTATGCCATGCTTCTGAGGGAAATGGTAAATGCTGCCGTGGGCGGGGAAAAGGAGCGCTTTTTTGCCATGTCCGCAGCTTTTGCGGGGCTGGTGGCCTTACAGATTGCATTGCGGGCCGTAAACCGTTTTTTGGAGGAGCGCACCCGGGCTGCGATGGAGAACCGCTTTAAAGGGAAGCTGTTCCAGTCCTTATTGAGGAAGGATTATGCCTTGGTCACCCAGGTGAATTCCGGGGAATGGATGAACCGCCTCACATCCGATACGGTCGTGGTGGCGGACGGCTTGGCGCAGATTTTACCCGGCGTGGCCGGGATGGCCGTGAAATTGGTTGGGGCTCTCGGTGCAATCTTGTTTCTGGAGCCAAATTTTATCTACATCCTGCTTCCTGGGGGGATGATGCTGATTTTCTTCACCTATGGCTTTCGGAAGGTATTGAAAAGGCTCCATAAGAAAATCCAAGAGGCAGACGGGCGGCTGCGGGTATTTTTGCAGGAACGTTTGGGCTCCCTTCTGATTGTGCGGGCCTTTGCCCAGGAGGAGGCGGCTGCCGGCCAGGCTGAGGAATTGATGGAAGGCCACAAGGCGGCCAGGATGCGCAGGAACCACTTTTCCAATATCTGCAACATCGGGTTTGGAACGGCCATGCATGGGGCCTATGTGCTGGGCGCTGTGTTCTGCGGCTATGGCATTTTAAAGGGCACGATGAGTTATGGGAACCTGATGGCGATCCTGCAGCTCATCAGCCAGATTCAAAACCCCTTTGCCAATATCACCGGGTATTTGCCTAAGTACTATGCCATGGTGGCCAGCGCAGAGCGTCTGATGGAGGTAGAAGGCTTTGGGGAAGACGGCGGGCGCCAGGATAGTTCAGAGGAGGAGCGGCGCGCCTTTTATGAGGAAGAGTTCTTAGGCTTTGGGCTGCGGGACGCTTCCTTCACCTACCTGCCGCCGGTATCGGCGGAAAGCGGCAATCCTGCTATGCCGGTTGTGCTCTCGGATTTTAACCTTGAAATCCGAAAAGGGGAATACGTGGCTTTTACAGGCCCTTCCGGCTGTGGCAAG
>CAOKUK010000349.1 GCA_948472595.1 uncultured Eubacterium sp. | reverse complement strand
GCTCCCATCTTGTAGGCCATAAGGCTGAGGATATTGCCCGCCTCACCAAGGAAAGCCAGGAGCAGATGGAATCCATTAATGAGAATTATAAGAAGAATTTAGAGCAGCTTGCCAGGGAAATGGTGGGGAGGATAACGGAAGTATAGCGCCGGAGTAATAAAATAGAGCAGAGGTATAGAGAATGGCAGGAGAATTGTTGCAGTACAGCGGGCTGGTCACGAAGGCAAAGGCGATGCAGGGGCGCCTGCTGAAGAGGGAGGATTTTGAGCGGATTACGGAATTCCAGACAGTGGCGGAGACCATTAACTTTTTGCGGGAGCAGGAGAGCTATGGCAAGATTTATGGCGGGCGCGAGGAAATCCAGCACAGGGGGCAGGTGGAGGCGCTCATCCACAATTCTATTTTAGAGGATTACCGCAAGCTATACCGGTTTGGAAACCGGGAGCAGAAGGAGGCCATGGAGCTCTATTATGGGCAGCTCCAGTATGAGGATTCCGTCCCTAAAATTGAGGAGGGGTATTTTGAGAAGGCTTGGAGCCGGATTGAGGAGTTTCCGGGGGGGAGGATGAAGCGGGTGCTTCGGGAGATATTCGGGACGCAGATTGACTGGCTGAATATCCTGTGGATGTACCGGGGCAAGATGTTTTACCAAGAGTCCCCAGAGGAGATTTCCACAATCCTGATACCGGCTCGCTACAAGCTGAAGAAACTCCAGTTCCAGAAGCTTCTGGAGGCGGAGTCCATAGAGGAGTTTCAGAGGCTTTTGGCTAAGACGCCCTATTTCCAGGGCATGAGGCCTTTGGTGACGGTGCAGGACGAGGTGTCTTACCAGCGGGTCATGCAGAGGATGTACCGGCGCACTTGCAGGAAGCACCCGGCTTCCATTGCTCCGGTTTTTTACTATTTTTACCAAAAGGAGCAGGAGATTGAGCATCTGACCACTGCCTTGGAGGGCATACGCTACCAGGTTCCGGCCAAGGATATCCGAGAGCTGATTTTACTATGATGGAGGGAGCGACTTGATTGAGAAAATGAAGCTGTTGCACATCACCGGCCCAAAAGGCGATATAGACCGCGTGGTGAGCCAGTATCTGAATAAATATGAGATACATTTCGAGAGCGCGATGACGAGCTTGAACAATTTGAAGAATGTCCGCCCTTTCGTGGAGACGAACCTCTATAAAGAGGCGCATCAGAAAGGGGAGGAGCTGAAAGCATACCTGGATGTTTCCAGGAGGACGGATTTGGAGGTGATGGCAGATCAAGCCAAGGAGATTATCCTGTCTGTTTCAGAAGAGCTGGCGGGTGTGAAGGCCAAACAGGAAGAAGTCCAGGAGAAGCTGCGCCAGCTTAAGGAGTGGATGGTGCAGATTGCCCCGTTTTTGGATTTGGACTTTGAGCTCTGCAAGCTGAGGGACTTCCACTTTATCAACTACCAGTTCGGCAGGATCCGGGTGGAGAATTACCATCAGTTGGAGCAGTACGTTTACCAGAACCCGTATATCTTGTTCTATGAGTGCAACAACGACAGGGAGTATGTCTGGGGCGTCTATTTCGTGCCCCAGACCCGCCGGGTGGAGCTGGAGGCGGTTCTTGCCTCTTTCCAGTTTGAGGAAATCCAGGTGCCGGATGATTTGGAGGACACGCCCCGCCAGGCATTTACCCAGGCGAAGGAGCAGCTGGCGGCCTTCGAGCAGGAGCGGGAGCGGCTCCAGATGCAGGCGATGGAGATTGCAAAGGGCAGGGAGCAGGAGGTGCTGGCTGCCTGCGATTGCCTGGACAGCTATTGCAGCAATTTTGACATCCGCAAATATGCAGCCTGCACCCAGCCCAAGGATGGGGGTGGGGAGCAGTATATCCTGTATGGCTGGATGGCGGCCAAGGACGCTGGGAAGTTGGAGCGGGACATGGCCATGGATGAGATGATTAATTGGGTGGAGCAGGAGCCTGGGGATGAGGGGAGCGGGGAGCCTCCCACCAAGCTGAAGAACCCCTGGATTTTGAAGCCTTTTGAGCTGTTTGTGGAAATGTATGGGCTGCCTGCCTACCATGAGATGGATCCTACCCTGTTTATGGCGCTGACTTATACCCTGATGTTTGGGATTATGTTCGGGGATGTGGGGCAGGGCGCTGTCCTGGTGGTGGGAGGCGCTCTGCTGTACCGCTTGAAGGGAATGCGGCTGGCAGGGATTGTTTCGGTGGCGGGCCTTTGGTCCGTGGCATTTGGCTTTCTGTATGGCAGCCTCTTTGGGTTTGAGGAAATCATCCCGGCTCTGTGGATGAAGCCCAACGGGGACATTATGGGCACGCTGATGATTGCCGTTGGCTTTGGGGCGGCGCTGATTTTGATTGCCATGGCGCTGAACGTGGTGAATGCCTTTCGGGCAAAGGAGTATGGGAGGCTGTTTTTCAACCAAAGCGGCTTGGCGGGGCTTATCTGCTATGGCTTTGTGGTGGCCTGCGCAGTCCTCTTTGTGACGGGGCATGGGCTTCCGGCTGCGGCGCTGATTGGAGCGGCGGTAGGGGTTCCCCTGGCGGCGATCTTAATGAAAGAGCCATTGAGCCACCTGCTGGAGCGGAAGGATAAGATTTTCCCGGAGGGCAGCAAGGCTATGTTTTTTGTGGAAGCCTTGGTGGATGGCTTTGATGTGGTGCTGAGCTATGCCACGAACACCATCTCTTTCGTGCGAGTGGGCGCATTTGCCTTAAGCCATGCCGGCATGATGGGCGTGGTGATGACGCTGGCCGGCCTGGAAGAGGGGAGCCCCAATTGGATTATCATTGTGCTGGGGAATGTGTTGGTCGCAGGGCTGGAAGGCCTTGTTGTGGGAATCCAGGTGCTGCGTTTGGAGTATTATGAGATGTTCAGCCGTTTTTATTCGGGGACGGGCAAGCCCTTTGTGGCTTTTCAAAAGAAGAAGTGACGGCTATGTATGGGATTGAGGCAGGAAGGCCTGGATGGCAGGAAAGCGTTCCGGGCAATGTGAAAAGATTAGGAGGAAAATGGAAATGGCGACAAAAATAGTGATTGTGGCGATC
>CAOKUK010000348.1 GCA_948472595.1 uncultured Eubacterium sp. | reverse complement strand
TAAGCGGCGCAAGCTCTCAGCTTTCTTATAAGACGAAGGCGGAGAACATGGTGAAGAGCCAGGTGAAGGATGTGGTGCTTGGCACTAATGTATACGATACCGTTTCCGTGGGGCTGAACTTGAACGTCAGCTTCAGCGAGACGAACCGCACCAACCACAGATGGTATGTGGAAGGGGATGAGGACCATGGGCCGGTTGCGGAGCGGCGGCAGTATGAGTCGGAGACGACGGGCGGCGTAGACGGCGTGCCGGGGACAGATACCAATGGAGAGGACAACACTACATATGTCATGCCGGATGGGGCAGGCAGCAACCAGAGCACTTCAGAAGTCCAGGAGAAATACAACACCAGCGAGGAGATTACGGAGGATAAAGGAGGCGTAGGGGCTGTGGATTACGCCACGTCTTCCGTTGCGGTGGCTGCCAACCAGCATCGCTATTACTATGAAGACGCCCTGCGGGCTAGCGGCGAGCTGGACGATATTACCTTTGTTGAATTTGTTGCCCAGTTGCGGGAGCGGGTGAAGCTGGATGTGGATCAGGACTTGGTGCAGATGATAGCCAGGGCGACCGGATTCCCGGAGGAGAATATCAAGGTGGTTGTCTATGAGATTCCCTTCTTTGAATACGCAGACAGCAGCGGGCAGGGCGTTATGGATTACCTCCCAGTGGCAATTGCGCTGCTGATTATGGTAATGCTGGGCTATGTGGTGTTCCGCAGCACCCGCAAGGAAGAGCAAGTCGTGGAGCCGGAGCCGGAGCTTTCCGTGGAATCCCTGCTGGCCACCACGAAGGAAGCAGAAGAGGAGTCCCTGGAGGATATTGGATTTTCTGAGAAGTCCGAGACCCGTGTGATGATAGAGAAATTTGTAGATGAAAATCCGGAGGCAGTGGCTTCATTGCTTCGGAATTGGCTGAATGAGGAGTGGAATTAGAGTTATGGCAAGCGAAGAGTATAATGGCGTTCAAAAAGCGGCAATCCTGCTGATTGCATTGGGGCCGGAGAAATCTGCCTCTATCTTTAAGCATTTGAAGGAAGAGGAGATAGAAGAACTGACATTGGAAATTGCCAATACCAGAAGCATATCTCCTCAGGTAAAAGAAGATGTCCTGAATGAGTTTTACCAGGTCTGCCTGGCGCAGCAGTACATAGCAGAGGGCGGTATTGGATACGCCAAAGAGCTTTTGGAGAAGGCGTTGGGCGAGGAGAAAGCCCAGGGCGTTATCTCCAAGCTGACGGCGTCCCTGCAGGTGCGTCCTTTCGAGTTTGTGCGTAAGACGGATCCGGCACAGCTTTTGAACTTCATACAGGATGAGCACCCGCAGACCATTGCGATGATTTTGTCCTACCTGTCCGCTAATCAGGCTTCCATGATTATGAGCGCATTGCTCCCGGAGAAGCAGGCGGATGTGGCAAAGCGCATTGCGCTGATGGACAGGACGTCGCCGGATGTGATAAAGGAAGTGGAGAGGGTATTGGAACGGAAGCTTTCAACTTTGGTAAATCAGGATTACACGATTGTGGGCGGCGTAGACGCCATTGTGGCTATTTTGAATACCGTAGACCGCTCTACCGAGAAGCATATTATGGAATCCCTTGAAATTGAAGAGCCTGAATTGGCAGATGAAATCCGCAAGAAGATGTTCGTATTTGAAGATATCCTCCTGCTGGATGACAGGGCAATCCAGCGCGTGCTCCGGGATGTGGATAACAATGATTTGGGCGTGGCCTTGAAGGCAGCCAATGAGGATGTGCAGAATGCCATCTTCAAGAATCTGTCCAAGCGTCTGGCGGCTATGATTAAAGAGGATATGGAATTCATGGGTCCAGTCCGCATGAAGGACGTGGAGGAAGCACAGCAGAAGATTGTCGGCATTATACGTAAGCTGGAAGACTCTGCAGAGATTGTAATCTCCAGAGGCGGAGGTGACGAAATCGTTGTCTAATTTATATAAGCAAAGGCGTATCCTGCCCGGGAATGGCAATACCAGGATTATCAATTCGAACAGCAAGGTGGAAGCCCGGATTCAGGAGCTGGCAAGGCAGGCGGCTCCAGTTCCTGCGGATGGGTTTGTGCAGGGGCTTCCGGCAGAAGCGGTGGAGGTGGCGCCCCCAGAGGAGGTCATTTCCCCGGCGGAACTCTTGCAGCAGGCGCAGGCAGAAGCTGCCGCCGCCATAGAGGAGGCCCAGGCTCAGGCAGAGGCCATTCGAGCCCAGGCCAGGCAGGAGGCAGAGGCCATAAAGGCGCAGGCCAGGCAGGAGGGGCATGAGCTGGGCCATTCGGAAGGCGCTGCCAAGGCAGAGGAGGCTCTGGCACAGGGGCAGCGGCAGTTGGAGGAGCAGCGCCAGGCCTTAGAGGCGGAGTACAGGCAGAAGACGGAGGAGTTAGAGCCATATTTGGTAGGGGTTATCGCAGATGTGTTTGAGAAGGTCTTCCATGTGCAGTTTGACGACCAGAAGGAAATCCTGGTGCATCTGGCGGAAAAAGTGATTTTGAACGCAGAGGGGACGAAGGAGTTCCATATAAGGGTGAGCCTGAAGGATTATGAGTTTGTGGAGAACCACAAGGATGAGATTACAGAGCGGGTTGGCGGGGCTGTCAAGGTAGAGGTGATGGCAGATGCGTCTTTGCGGGAACGGCAGTGTATGATAGAGACAGATTCTGGCATCTTTGACTGTGGCCCGGACGTCCAGCTCGACAATATCATAAAAGCACTGCGGTCATTAAGTTTGTGAGGAATGAGTAGACGTGACATATAATATAGAGAAATACCATCAATTGGCAGAACAGAATTATTATAGACACTTGGGGAAAGTGGTAAAGATTGTAGGCCTGACGATTGAGTCCGTAGGCCCTAACGCAAAGCTGAATGACTTGTGCCGTATAATTATTGACCAGAGCAAAGATATATCAATTATGGCAGAAGTAGTGGGGTTCCGAGATAAGAGACTGCTTCTTATGCCTTATGAGAGTGTGGAAGGATTGGGCGTAGGGTGTATCGTAGAGAATACGGGACATCCTTTGTCTGTTTATGTAGGGGA
>CAOKUK010000347.1 GCA_948472595.1 uncultured Eubacterium sp. | reverse complement strand
GCCGCCGCATGGGCCTTGGGGAACATATACTGGATTTTCGTGCAGGACCACACATACCAATCCGGCACGCCATGGTCAAGCATATCTTGCTTCCACTCTTCCCAATCGGCGCATTTGCCCTTAGCCACCGTCCCCTTCCTTACAGCCTCCATAATCTTAAAGGAGCGCTCTGACTCCAGGCCCATCCCAATCAGGTAGGTCATAATGTCGTCGCGGGTGCAGATGGCTGTGGAAATGGTGGCCTTCCCCTCCTGAATCAATGTCTGGGCATTCCCCAGCCACACATCCGTCCCATGGGAAAGCCCAGAAATGCGGACCAGGTCTGAAAAGGACTGGGGCTTGGTGTCCATCAGCATCTGGATGACAAATTCCGTGCCAAACTCCGGAATCCCCAAAGACCCCAGGCTGCACCCGCCAATGTCTTCCGGCTCAATGCCCAACGCCTTGGTGCTCTGGAACAGGGACATGACATCCTTGTCGTCTAAGGGGATTTTCTGAGCGTCAACGCCTGTCAAATCCTCCAGCATCCGTATCATGGTAGGATCGTCGTGCCCTAGGATGTCCAGCTTCAGCAGGTTATGGTCAATGGAATGGTAGTCAAAATGGGTGGTGACAATATCCGTGGACATATCGTTGGCAGGATGCTGGATAGGGGTAAAGGAATGGATTTCCTCCCCAATCGGCAGCACGATAATGCCTCCCGGATGCTGCCCCGTGGTGCGCCGCACGCCCACGCAGCCCTGGACAATCCGGCCAATCTCGCAGTTCCGCTTGCGCAGCCCCCGCTCCTCAAAATAATTCTTGATATAGCCGTAAGCTGTCTTGTCCGCCAATGTGCCAATCGTGCCTGCCCGATAGGTCTGCCCATACCCAAAAATCACCTCGCAGTAAGCATGAGCCTTGCTCTGGTATTCTCCAGAGAAATTCAGGTCAATATCCGGCTCCTTATTGCCCTTAAACCCCAAAAAGGTCTCGAAGGGAATGTCAAACCCCTCTTTGCGCAAAGGGGCTCCGCAGCTGGGGCAAGTTCTGTCCGGCATGTCGCAGCCTGCCCGGCCGGCATAGGCCTTCACCTCCGGGGAATCAAAGTCGCTGTAATGGCAGCTGGCGCAGTAATAATGGGGCGACAGGGGGTTCACCTCCGTAATCCCAGACATGGTGGCCACAAAGGAAGAGCCTACAGAGCCTCGGGAGCCTACCAGATAGCCGTCCTCATTGGATTTCCACACCAGCTTTTGGGCAATGATGTACATCACCGCATAGCCATTGGAAATGATAGAGTTCAGCTCTCTGTCAAGCCGCTCCTTTACAATGGGCGGGAGGTCTTTCCCATAAATCTCATGGGCCTTGTTGTAGCAGATATCCCGGAGCATCTGATCGGAATTCTCAATTACCGGCGGGCATTTGTCCGGCCGCACCGGGGAAATCCACTCGCACATATCCGCAATCTTATTGGGGTTCTCCACCACCACTTCCTCTGCCTTCTCACTGCCCAGGTAGGCAAATTCCTCCAGCATCTCCTCTGTGGTGCGCAGATACAGCGGCGCCTGGTCGTCCGCATCCTTAAAGCCTTTCCCTGCCATAATAATCCGGCGGTACACCTCATCCTCCGGGTCTAGGAAATGCACATCGCAAGTGGCTGCCACTGGCTTGTGGAACTCCTCTCCCAGCTTCACAATCCGCCGGTTGATATCGCAAAGCTCCTCCCTTGAGGCCACGGAGGGATTCTCGCCCCGCAGCATGAACTCATTATTCCCCAAAGGCTGGATTTCCAGATAATCATAAAACCGAACCAGCCTCGCAATCTCCTCCTCCGGCTGCTCCCTGAGAATGGCCTGGTACAATTCCCCTGCCTCGCAGGCGGAGCCGATAATCAGGCCTTCCCGGTGCTTCTCAAACTCGCTTTTGGGAATCCTGGGATTCCGGTGGAAATACTTCAAATGGGAATCTGACACCAGCCGGTACAGATTAATCCTCCCTGTGTCATTGGTGGCTAAAATAATGGCATGGTGGCTTGGCAGCTTCTTGATGTTCTCCACAGACAGGGCGCCTAAACCATTGGCCTCCTCTAAAGTATGTATGCCTCGCTCCTTCAGCATTTCCAAAAACCGCACAAAAATCTCTGCCGTGCAGGCTGCATCGTCCACGGCTCGGTGGTGGTTGTCCAAAGGGATTTTCAACGCTTTGGCTACCGTATCCAGCTTAAACCGATTGAGTTGGGGCATCAGCACCCGAGCCAAAGCCACCGTGTCCGCCACTGTATAATCACAGGGATAGCCCAGCCGCTCACAGTTCTTGCTGATAAAGCTCATGTCAAAGCCCGCATTGTGCGCCACCATGACCGCCCCCTCACAAAAAGCCAGAAACTCCGGCAGCGCTTCTGCAATGTCTGGCGCATCCAGCACCATATCATCCCGGATTCCCGTCAGCTCCTCTATCTGAAAGGGAATGGGCGTCTTCGGGTTCACAAAGGTAGAAAAGCGCTCGCAGATTTTCCCCTGCGCCACTTTCACCGCCCCGATTTCGATAATCCGATGGTTCACAGGGGAAAACCCTGTAGTCTCCAAATCAAACACCACAAAAACATCGCCAAGCCCCTGCCCCTTGGGGTTTTCAATGATGGCTTTCAAATCATCCACCAGGTACGCCTCCACCCCATATATGACCTTAAAGCCGTCATCAGACGAAAGGGCATGATTGGCGTCCGGGAATGCCTGCACATTCCCATGATCTGTCACGGCAATGGCCTTATGCCCCCATTTCTTTGCGCGCTTTATGATGTCCTTTACCTCCGAGACGCCGTCCATGTCACTCATTTTCGTATGGCAATGGAGCTCCACTCGCTTTTGGGGGCTGTTGTCCATGCGCACGCCGGTAAAATCCGGTATCTTCTTAATCCCATTGACCGATCCTATGGTAAGCTCTCCGTCAAACCGGTCAATCGTGGTGACCCCTTTGATTTTCAAGAAGGCTCCTTTTTTGACCTCTGCCGTAATCTCCTTCACGAACTAGATCGGAAGAGCGTCGTGTAGGGAAAGAGTGTCTGTACCAGTGTAGATC
>CAOKUK010000346.1 GCA_948472595.1 uncultured Eubacterium sp. | reverse complement strand
AGTTATAAGAAAGGAATCGTTATGGAACAGAACCTTTCATCCTATCGGATTTTCTATGCGGTCGCCAATACGGGGAATATTTCCAGGGCAGCCAAGGAATTGTACATCAGCCAGCCAGCCATCAGCAAATCCATCCAAAAGCTGGAGGAAAATTTGGAGGTGAAGCTGTTTGAGCGCAGCTCCAGGGGGGTGACGCTCACGCCAGAAGGAGATCTGCTCTATACCCATGTGAAATCCGCCTTTGAGACGCTGACCTTGGGAGAGGACAGGCTGCGGCGCTCCATTGCCCTCGGGGTGGGCAACCTGACCATCGGAGCCAGCGCAACCTTGTGCAAATATGTGCTGCTGCCCTATTTGCGGAATTTCATTAAGAAATACCCGCATATCAACATTTCCATCGCCTGCCACTCCACCAACCAGACCTTAAAGCTCTTAGAGGATGGGCGGCTGGACATTGGGCTGGTGGGGCAGCCCCAGGCCCAGAAGAACATTGGGTTTTTCCCCTTACGGGAAATTGAGGATATGTTTGTGGCCACCCGGAACTACCTGCACAACTTAAAGGTCCGCGGCATTGAGAAAAGCCAAATTCTGCAAAATTCCACTTTATTGCTGCTGGATCGGGAGAATATGACCCGGCAGCACATTGACAGCTATTTTCAAGAGAACCACATCATCATCCAGGATATGATTGAAGTGTCCAACCTAGACCTTTTAATCGAGATGTCAAAAATCAGCCTTGGCGTAGGGAGCGTCATCCGGGAATTCGTGCAAAACGAATTAAAGACTGGGGCTTTGCTGGAAATCCCCTTGGGCACGCCTCTTTGCAAAAGGGAAATTGGGTTTGCCTATAATCAGGATGGAAAAATCTCAAAGCCTTTAGAGAAATTCATCGCATTCTATGAGTCTTATGGAGGAGGTGGAGACGCCCTATGATAGAAATTTTGGGAACCCTTGGCCCTGCCTGCCAGAGCCAGGAGGTGTTAGAAAAGATGTTCTTAGAAGGAATGACCGGAATGCGGCTGAACATGTCCCACTCCGGGCTTTGGGATTGCCAAAAGCTCCTACAGAGCTTCCATCAGGCCGCCCGCCAGGCAGGCAGAAAACCCGAACTCCTCATTGACATGCAAGGCCCGGAGCTTCGCATAGGGGTTTTGGAGCGCCCTTTGACGCTGAGGGAAGGCGCATCCGTATCCCTCCCAAAAGAAGGCGAGGCAGACAAAGGCGCAGCTTCCCTGCCAGAGCGCATGCAAGATGCGCCTCCTATCCCTCTGCCCGGCCATGCCCTTTCCCTATTGGAGCCTGGCGACCATATCCTTCTCGACGATGGGAAGCTGGAGCTTGCCGTCACCTCACTGCAGCCGAATGCGGCAGCCACCGTCATCCGCGGCGGAACCCTCACAAGCAAAAAAAGCATCAAGATTGCAGGCAAAGACGCTTCTGGCCCTGCCCTTACCCCACAGGACAGAGAAAACATCCGTTTGGCGAAGAATTTTGGCGTGACAGCCCTCATGCAGCCCTTCGTGACAGGCAGGGAAGCGCTTTTAGAAGTCCGAAAGGAACTCTGCAAACACCATATGGGGCATATCCGCATCTTTGCAAAAATTGAAAACCGCAAAGGCATGGAGCAGATTTCCGATATCCTTCCCCATGCAGACCTCATCGTAATCGCAAGGGGAGACCTGGGCAACGACATGCCCTTGTGGGAGCTCCCGTCCGCCCAAAAAAAGCTGGCAGAACGATGCAAAAAAGCCGGGAAGCCCTTCCTGGTGGTGACACAGATGCTGGCCTCTATGGCAGAAAGCCCCGTCCCCACCCGAGCGGAAGTCTCTGACATCTTCCACTCCGTGTTAGATGGAGCAGACGCCGTGATGGTCACCAATGAAACAGCCGTGGGACGCTACCCTGTGGAGACCATCCGCTACTTGAAAAAGACCGCAGAAGAGGCTATGGCATGGCGGCGTTAAACAGATAAGGCTGCGGCGGGAAGCATCTCCTTCCCGCCGCAGCCTGCATATTCTTATTTTTTAATTCTCACAGACTTCACGCTGCTGTAGTCGCCCCAAAGCTTGGACTTGCCCACTGTCTTGTAGGCGCGTACCTTTACATAGTATTTCTTCCCAAGGGACAGCTTCTTTGTTATGGACTTAGAGACCGTTTTATTGGACTTCACCTCTATGGTCTTAGATTTCCGGAAGCCCTTGTCTGACGCATAGCGAATCTGGTATCCGGAAGCCTTGCTGTCGCGAGCCCATTTCACGGCCATCTGTCCTTTCTTGCTGCTCTTTAGGCTCTTGAAGGAAACCTTTTTGGGCTTCACGGTAACTGTGATTTTCTGATCCTTGGCCTTCTTGTAATTCTTGCTGGCCGCTGACTTCACAGTCACAGTCACCTTGCCGCAGCCCACAATGGAAGCCTTCCCTGTGCCTGCGTTGACCTTCAGGACAGACTTGCCGCTTAAGCTGTAGGACAGCTTTTCCCCTTTGGCAGTGGAAGCCCCTAAGGAAAATGCGCCGTTCCCATACTTCTTCTTCATAGAAGCCTTTTTTATCTTGATGCCCTATGAGGCTTTTTGGATGGTGAAGGCCTGAATCTTGCTGCCGGTATAGCTGTCAGAGATTGCCTGGACAGTCACCTTCCCTGTCCCTGCATCCACATTGTCTGCATATGCCAGGCTGTAGTCCGCCCCTTCCGCCAATACTTTGCCATCCAGCTCCACCTTCACAGACGGCTTCTGCTCTTTCCCATTATAGACAAAGGATTCCTTCCCTAACGTCACCTTTGCATCTTTCAAATCCAAGACAACTGGATCTGGCTCCTGCTTCTTCACCAAGGCCCCATGGGCTTTTGAGAGCCTATCGTTAGCTTCGTCCACTTCTGCCTGGGTTGCGTCTTTCTTTTCTAATATGGCCATTGCAGCCTGCAGGGCTGCCTCGAACGGAGCGAAGCTTTCCTCTGTGTAATCCTCTTTCTTCTCGGGCTTCACTTCATCGTAGAGTTTCTGCAGCGCTTCTTTCTTGGCTTCCACAGGCCCCGGCCCCTCTGCCTTCAGGGAAACCTGGATGGTGGGAGC
>CAOKUK010000345.1 GCA_948472595.1 uncultured Eubacterium sp. | reverse complement strand
CTGGCGCCATCTTGAAAAGCTTAAGTGAATGACATTGCCACAAGAATAGGATGCTTTCTTTAGACGGGAATGCAGTTGGTATGTCAGAAATGAGGGGATATACGTTCGAAAGTAAGGGGGGGGGCTGAATGGAAGAATGGTTTGATGCAGGGGAACATCGGATGATATTGGCGGTAGGGTTTGGAGCAGACAATATGGAAAGCTATGAGAGAACCATAGGGGCAGTGGAGAAAGATGTGGCCAGGGCATTTCCGGCTTGGAAGGTGCGATTGGCTTTTTCCAACCGGACAGTTTTGGAACGGTTAAAGGCGCATTGCAAGGTGGAAGCGGATTGTTTGGAGGAAGCATTGAGGAAAGCGGCGGCGGAAGGCATTACAGAACTGGCCGTCCAGCCTGTCTATTTGGTGAAGGGGACGGAATATGAGAAGCTGGCGGCTGTTTTGGGACAGTATAGGGACAGATTTGCGAAAGTTGCGCTTGGAGAGCCGCTGCTTTCAGCGACAGAGGACTTTGAGGCTGTGGCCAGGGCGGTTACAGGGAAAATGTCTGTCTTTGACAAGGGAGAGACAGCCATTTGCTTTATGGGACATGGGACGCAGGGGGAAGCCAATTGCGCCTATTCTATGCTGCAGGAAAAGCTGCGCAGGGCGGGATATGGGAACTATTATATCGGCGTGATGGAGGGAGAGCCTGGATTGGGGAGGATTCTGGACGTCATGGGGAAAAAGGGGATTTATCGAAAGGCAGTCCTTGCGCCGCTTATGCTGTCAGCGGGGAAACATGCCAGGCGGGAAATGGCAGGCGGTCAGGAAGGCTCCTGGAGGCTTGCCCTGCATAATGCAGGGTATGAAGTGGAGTGCGTGTTGGAAGGGCTTGGGGAAATTCCGGCAGTCCGGGAGATATATGTAAAGCATGTGAGGAAGGCTGTTTTGCAACGGGTATAAAAAATCCATTTGCGAAGCGAATTTTGCATGGATTTTACCTGTTACTGCGGAGTGAACAGTAACGATTTGCTGGCAATGATGCATAAGCAAAGGGATGTTTGATATTGACATGGAATGATACACTTGCTAGAATAGTATTATAGGCGGAGTGCCAGTAATGTGCGGTAATTTAATTGGTTCCGCTGTTTTGCGTGTAAAGAAAAAATATCATGCCAAATGACAAGTGATTGCAATGACATGGGAGGAAAGAACAATGTATCATTGTGGCCTTCGTTTCTATTTTGCAGGTCAGTCCTGCAGGGTTTTTGAGATTATAAGGGAAATGCCGCCGCTGGAGCGCTTTACCCATGAGTTTTCAGAGAGCGGCAAGCTGGATGGGGCATTGGCGGCAGAGGCGGATGTTATTTTTGCCAATTTACAGGATATGGATGCGGAAACGGATGTGCGAGGGCTGTTTGCAGGAAAAAGCGGGGAAACAGAAGTAATCCTGTTAGCGGCAGAAGGGCAGATGGAAATGCTGGCGGCAGCTTTTCCTGAAGCGAAGGATATTTGGGCGGTTCCCATGGGGGATGCGCAGATTCGCTTCCGGTTCCTGCGGTGGCAGCAGGCATATAAGGTAGGGAAAGACCTCTGGCAGGCAGATTCTTATCTGGAGGCCACGATTAACCATGTGCCAAATCTCATCTGGTATAAAGATAAGGATGGGATACATAGAAAAGTGAATGACAGTTTCTGCAGGACGGTCAATAAGTCCAGGGAACAGGTGGAAGGGCGCGGACATGCCTATATTTGGGATGTGGAAGAAGATGACCCGGCATGTATTGAGTCAGAGCGGGAAGTGATGGAGAAGCGCAAGACCTTTGTATCCGAAGAGGTGATACGGACCGGGGAAGGGATGAGGACGCTTGCCACCTACAAATCCCCGTTGTATGATTTGGACGGGAGTGTGATGGGAACGGTAGGCGTGGCTATTGACGTGACGCAGGAACGGGCTTATGAGCAGGAAATCATTGAAAAGAACCGTTCGCTGGAGGCTATCTTTATGGCAATGGACTGCGGCGTTTTGTGCCATACGGAAGATGGGTCGCGCATCCTTAGCATAAACAGGGCGGCTCTCAGGATTTTGGGGTACGAGTCGCAAAAAGAGATGGCAGGCAATGGATTTGATATGATTTCGCCGTCTGTGCTGGAAGAAGACAGGGAAAAGCTAAAAGAAGGCATAGAGGAATTGAAAAAGGCAGGGGACAGCGTCAGCCTTGAGTACCGTATCCAGCATAAAGACGGGGAAGTGCTGCATGTACTGGGGAATATTAAGCTGTTGGAAGAAAATGGCCAACGGTTCTACCAACGTTTCCTATTGGATGTAACGGAACAAAAACTGGAAGAAAAGAAACGGGAACGGCGACAGCAGGAACTGGTGCAGGCATTGGTTTTAGATTACAGTTTAGTCTGGTTTTTTGACCTGGATACCGGGATGGGGGTGCCGGTCCGCAATGATGATAGCGGACATATGCTGGATGATGCTTTCAGCGGGGAAATGTCGCTGGAAGAAAGCATGGGGCTTTATATCAGGAAATTCGTGCAGGCGGATGACAGGGATATGTTGTGGCAGGCAGTGGCCCGAGAGAAACTGAGGGAAGAACTGGCGGAAAAGAAAACATATTATGTGAATTACCGTGTAATGAAAGACGGTAAAGTAAAGTATTTCCAGATGAAGGCAGTGCGTGCAGGATTGTGGGAGGAAGGGCACGGCATTGTTTTGGGTTTCCACAGCGTGGACGAGGAAACCCGCAATGAAATGGAAAAGAAAAGCCTGTTAGAGGATGCATTGTCCCAGGCAAAACGGGCCAGCAAGGCGAAGAGCATTTTCCTTTCCAATATGTCCCATGATATCCGGACGCCTATGAATGCCATTGTCGGTTTTACCACACTGGCCATTGCCCATATTGATCATAGGGACCAAGTGGAAGAATATTTGAAAAAGATTAAAACTTCCGGCGACCATTTGTTAAGCCTGATTAATGATGTGCTGGATATGAGCCGCATCGAAAGCGGCAAAATCCATCTGGAGGAAAAATTGTGCAGCCTGCCGGAGATACTGCACGGACTTTGCAATATTTTACAGGCGGATATC
>CAOKUK010000344.1 GCA_948472595.1 uncultured Eubacterium sp. | reverse complement strand
GTCGCCCACTGCAAAATGCGGGCCGGTCTTTTCCGCAATCAGAATCGGCAGCTTATCCTGTATCTTATAATCCACACCCATCTTGTAAGCCGTGGTGTTGGTCCCAATGGCAAATTCCCCCATGGGCAGCGTATCATGGTGCTTTAACAAGTTTTCTTTCAGAAAAGCCTGGTTCTCTGCCTCTGCGCTGAAATTCTTGCAGGAATAGCGGCAGATCATCCCATCCTGGAACTCCACCTCCAAATCCAAGTATTTCAGCCCATTCAGGTATACTTGGGTCACATGCAAGAGGCCGCAGGTCCCTTTTAGCCTTGGGGACGTGAACACCTCCCCTACCGGGATGTTCACGTCTGCCACGCAGTTCTCAAACGCAGTTTCTTTTTGGGGATTCCCTAAGGGGTGCAAAGCAACCGTCAAATCTGTCCGATTTGCTCCCTTTCCGGTAATGCGCACCGCCGCTCCCTGATCCAGCACGTCAATTATCTTCTGCTGCATGTCCTGGTACAGCTTGTAATCCAAGGTGTTCACTTCCACCGTCTTTGCAAATATTTCTGCATACTGCGCCCCAATGGCTGGGATTGGGTAAGCGATAATCGTAAAGCTGCGCTCATCCTCCCGAATATATTCATTGCTGATTTCAGAAGACATATTGGCATTATAAACATTCAGCTTCTGCTGCTTCTCCGTGAGCTGGTAAGCATAGGGGCTGTGCTTCGGCGCAAAGCCCTCCTCCCCAAAGGTCTCAATCACGGCAGGCCCTGCATACAAGGCAGCCTGCCCCTTCCTAGCCTCATAGGCTGTGCGCAGCGCCTCCAGCCGCCGCTCCACCAGAGCCTTGTCCCAATAAGCCGCCTTATCCGCCTTGTGGTCATAAAGGTACTGGCGGTTGGGGGCAACGCTTTCCGGCGAAAGGCTGCGGGTACCGCGCCCCTGGAAAGAAAGCTCCCCGCCCCGCATGACCACAGGGAGAAGCCCCATCTTCCGAAAATTCTCCAGGGCGGCCCGAACCATCCGCTCGAAGCCAATGGGATAGCGGATATCCACAAATTTCTTCTTGGACAAATCTTTCCCTGTCACCTGGAAGCCAATCCGATAGCCTTCCGTATAGGTGTCGGCCATAGCCTGGATTTCCTCCTGGGGCATCCCTTGGAGGAATTTTGCCGTCCCCAGCTCATTTTCTGTAATATACGCTCCATAGCGGTATAGGTAGCGCAAATCATCCAAATCGCTGTCCATGATAATCCGGATGTGGAAATCCATTTCCGGGCAGCTCTGGGACAGCACTCCTATCTCGGTGAACACCTCCCCGTAATCATGGAAAAACCAGTAGATTACCTGCTGCACCTCCCTATCCTCTGGGATTCCCTCCCCCTCGAACAAGTTGTAAATCTCCACAAACAATTCGCTGAAAATGGTAATGTCATACACCCGCCCTTCGAAGGCATAAGGGATTAAAGAGCGTATGTCCGCATAGAGGGCAGAGAGCAGCTTCCCCATCTCCTCCCCCAGGCATTTTGCGGCAAACTCCGGATTCCCATAGCTCTTCCCATAATTCTCCGGAAGTATATCCTCATAGAGGCTGCGGTTCTCCTGCTCCAATTCCTCCAGGCTGACAGCCTTCCAATCCCTGGACGCCACCGCCTCCTCCAAGCTTCCCAACTTCACCAAAAAGGCCGCCACATGCCGGACATAGCTAAGGTACGGCTCCTTCACCGTCTCCTCCTGCCCAATCAGCGCAAGCCGCCCCATCACCAATGGAAACCGCTCCGCCACCTCTTCCCGGTATGGCTGCCAAATTTCCTGATAACCCATATCTTTTAAACCTTCCTTCCCAACTTAATCTCTCCGCACAGCATATGCCTGCCAAGCCCGGCTATCACAAAGGCAGCTTCCCAAAAGGGGTAGGCCGTCCCGAAAAACCGCTTCCCCAGCCAGTCTATGCAGAAAACCCCAGCACATAAATGGCCACCCATCCGGCCAGGACCAAGACAGAGCAAAGGCTCCCCAGAACGGGGAACAGCTTGTAGCTCTCTTCCCGCAGGCTGGAAAGCCCTATCACCAGGGACACTGCCGACAGGCAGAGGGAAAGCAGCCCTGCGCTCCCCACATAAATGGTGGCATTCCCCTGGCTCCCCACGGAAAATGCCACCATCCCAACCCCGGCAAAAAGCGACAGCATCGCCAATGCCAGGGAAACCTTTCCCCGTTTGGAATGCTTCATCCCTGCAAACTTATAGCTATTTCTTTTCCTTCGCCTCATAAGACCTCCTTATCCGATTCATCCATAAAAAAGCCAGGCAGCCTAAGAAGCCGCCAATGGTGTTCAGCAGCAGGTCGTCCACGTCAAAGCTCCCCACCTTGGACACCAGCTGGACGGTCTCTACCAAAAGGCTGCACTCAAAGCTGAAAAACACCGTGAACAGGACGGACCTGCACCTTGGGTACAGAATGGGCAGGAAAAAGCCAAAGGGGATGAACGCCACAATATTCCCGAACAGGTTCAGCACCACTGCCCGCATGCCCAAGGCATGCCGGTATTCGATAAAACGCCTGATTTCCTTAAAGAGTTCCAGATTGTAATGGTAGCTCCTGCCCTCAAAGGTGCGGCCGGTGCTCTCTGCAAAAAAGAGGAAATAGGCCAAGCAGACAATATACACCCCAAACATGATTTTGCTGCATATACGGATTGTTCTCCGATAGTCTTTTTTCACTTTCCCAACCCTTAAAATATGATATCTGATTTGCGTTTTAATATCCTTGCGCCATTGATGATGGCCAGCACGCCGCATGCAATGCCGGTCACCAGCACCACAATGCCCAAAGCAATGTTCCCCGCCCCCGCCACCTTCAACATCTTATAGGTCTTCTCATTCTCATTCATGTCCATTTCTCCTGACTTTTTTGTTTTGCAACGATTCATCCCTTTCCCAGTCACTTTGGTTCTTGCAGCTATCCTGCGCTTTCCCAGTTACATGCCGCTTTCTTTTATTTTGCCCCATATTGCGCATAATATTGGTCAATTGCAGATTTCATGCTGTCATCGATATAGACCTTGCCGCCATAGGGCTTCTGGTACAAGA
>CAOKUK010000343.1 GCA_948472595.1 uncultured Eubacterium sp. | reverse complement strand
AGGGTGGCCACTTATATCCACCAGATTCCGGCAGCCATTAAAATGGTGGAGGACTGCAAGGAAAAGGGATATGAGGTGACGGTCAATATTATGGCTGTTTCGAAGGTGAATACGGACGACTTGTACGCAGGCTTGGAGCTTCTGGGGCGCAGCCCCGTGGACGTCATTTACCTGGTGGACAGCTTCGGCTCTTTCTATCCGGAGCAGATTACCAAGCTTGCCCAGAAATATGTGGAGATGGCCGAAGCCTCTGGGAAGATTGTGGGCATGCATGCCCATAACAACCAGCAGCTCGCCTTTGCCAACACCATTGAGGCATGCCGTATGGGCATCAGCCTCTTGGACGCCACGGTAAGCGGCATGGGGCGGGGGGCTGGGAACTGCTATATGGAATCTTTGCTGAGTTTCCTGAAGAATCCAAAATACGATGAGATGCCAATCATCCGTTTTGTGGAAAAACATATCTTAAAGCTGAAGGAAGAGGGGGCTGTATGGGGCTATGACATCCCCTACCTTTTGACAGGGATTTTGAACAGCCATCCCTCCACGGCCATCAAATTTATCAAGGAGAACCGCACGGATTACTGCAACTTTATGCAGGAACTGATGGATTTGGAGTAGCAGAAAAAAAGTGCTGGTATTTTTAAAGGAAGTGTGATATAATGTCTAGACGACTGGGTATTAGGTTGTAAGACGATTGAAGTGATAAGGATGGTTAGGGCGTCAAAAGTTTTGAAATGCAGACCTTTTGGTGCCCTAATTGAGGATTATGGCATATAAGTTGAAGGAGGAAATAGCAGCAATGAGCGTACAGGCAGAGAATTTAGAGAAAAATATGGCGAAACTCACGATTGAGGTTTCTGCGGAGGAATTGGAGAAGGCCATCCAGTCTTCTTATTTGAAGCAAAAGGGCAAGATCAGCCTGCCGGGCTTTCGGAAGGGCAAGGTGCCAAGGCATATGATAGAGAAGATTTACGGGCCGGAGATTTTCTATGAGGACGCCGCCAATGCCTTGATTTCCCAAGAATACCCCAAGGCTGTGGAGGAATCTGGGATGGATATCGTCTCCCGCCCCACCATTGACGTGGTGCAGATAGAGAAGGGAAAGCCTTTCATTTTCAGCGCAGAGGTTGCAGTGAAGCCGGAAGTGACTCTTGGAACCTACATGGGCGTTCAGGTGGCGAAGGCCGACATCTCCGTGACGGACGAGGAGGTTGCTGCTGAGATTGAGAAGGAGCGGGAGAGCAACGCCAGGATGGTGGCGGTCGAGGGGCGCGCCATTGCAGAGGGCGACACCGCTGTGATTGATTATGAAGGCTTCATGGACGGAGAGGCATTTGACGGCGGGAAGGGGGAGAATCATCCCCTGGTGATTGGCTCCCACTCCTTTATTGAGGGCTTTGAAGAGCAGCTGATAGGGAAGAATGCCGGCGATGAAGTGGAAGTGAGCGTGGTCTTCCCAGAGGAGTACCATGCAGAGGAATTGGCTGGGCGCCCGGCCTTGTTCCAGGTGAAGATTAACGAGGTGAAGGTGAAGGAGCTGCCGGAGCTGGATGACGAGTTTGCCCAAGATGTGTCCGAGTTTGATACCCTTGCAGAGTATCGGGAGAGCGTAAAGGGGCAGGTGGAGGAACGCAAGAAGGAAGAGGCAAAGCGCAAGAAGGAAGACGAGGCTGTGCAGAAGGCCGTGGAAGGCGCTCAGATGGAAATTCCGGACGCAATGGTAGACACTCAGGTGGGATCCATGTTGGAGGAATTTGCAGGCAGGATTGGCCAGCAGGGGCTGTCTTTAGAGCAGTACATGCAGTTCACGGGCTCCACGGTGGATAAGCTCCGGGAGCAGATGCGCCCAGACGCATTAAAGAGGATTCAGTCCAGCCTGGTGCTGGAGGCAATCGCCAAGGCAGAGGGAATTGAGGTGTCGGAGGAAGAGGTGGATGCTGAAATCGAGCGCATGGCAGGCCTGTATGGCATGGAGAGGGAGAAATTAGAAGAGCTGCTGGATGAGGCGGAGCGGAAATCCATGCGGGTTGACCTGTCCATCCAGAAGGCCGTGGATTTGATTACAGAGCGCGCAGTGGAAGAGTGATGGCTTGGCATGGCCATGCGGCGGGAGTTTTTGGAAGATAAGGAGGAAAGCAAATGAGTTTAGTACCCTATGTGGTGGAGCAGACCAGCAGAGGAGAGCGGTCTTATGATATTTATTCCAGGCTGCTGAAGGACAGGATTATTTTTCTGGGGGAGGAAGTCAACGAGGTGACGGCAGGGCTTGTGGTTGCGCAGCTTCTGTTCTTGGAATCGGAAGACCCAGGGAAGGACATCCATCTCTACATCAATTCCCCGGGCGGGGTGGTGACCGCTGGGCTTGCGATTTATGACACCATGAATTACATTAAATGCGATGTGGAGACCATCTGCATTGGCCTTGCGGCCAGCATGGGCGCATTCCTGCTGGCGGGCGGCACGAAAGGCAAGCGCTATGCGCTGCCGAATGCGGAGATTATGATACACCAGCCCTCTGGCGGCGCCAAGGGGCAGGCAACGGACATTCAGATTGCGGCGGACAATATCCAGAAGACGAAGAAGCGCCTGAATACGATATTGGCGGAGAATACGGGCAAGCCGTATGAGGTGATTGCGGCGGATACGGAAAGGGACAACTACATGTCTGCTGAAGAGGCCAAGGAATACGGCCTGATTGACGGCGTGATTGCAAATAGGAAATAAAGAAGCGGGGGCAGTGCGGATGTTGCTGTCCCTGTATATTGTTGATACTTGTGACGAGGTGAAGAGATGGCAGGTAGATTTTTAGATGACAGGATCCGCTGTTCTTTCTGCGGCAAGACGGACGGGCAGGTAAGGAAGCTGATTGCAGGGCCAAACGGCGCTTATATATGTGATGAATGCGTGGATATCTGTGCGGAAATCATTGAAGAGGAGCTGGGGGAAGAAGAGGAGGATGGCATGATGCCGGCGGCAGAGGAGATCAATCTTTTAAAGCCGGTGGAGCTGAAAGACTTCTTGGATGAATATGTGATTGGGCAGGATGAGGCCAAAAAGGTGCTCTCCGTGGCTGTATACAA
>CAOKUK010000342.1 GCA_948472595.1 uncultured Eubacterium sp. | reverse complement strand
CAATTTTTTCTCTATTCATGATTTACCGCTCCTTCTCCTCTTTCTTATTGATGAATCTTCCAACCAATTACTGTTATAGTATAACACATCTTTCCCGATTAGCATACCATTTTTTTGCAATTTTATACTTTTTTTAGTTTTGCAAATGTGGCGAACATCTTTTTCGTGCCCACCCTGTCAAAATCCACCGTCACCTCATAATCCCTGCCCCCTTCCACAATCTGCGCCACCACGCCTTCCCCAAACTTCCTATGTTCCACCCGGTCGCCCACCTGGTACTCCAAGGCAATCTGGCTGGTGCTGGCGCTGGGGAAAGAGACGCTCCTTGTGCGGTATGTATTCCTGGTACTGAAAATCGGGTTCACCTTGGAGACCGCCTCGCGGAAGGATTGGGGCTGGGCGCCCGCTTCCCCCTGCAGGACTTCCGACGCCGCCTTTGCACCCCTTCCCAGCAGCTCCTTGGGAATCTCCCCTACAAAACGGGATACTGTATTATATTGCATTTCCCCCCGAATCATGCGCTGCCGGGCGCAAGTAATTGACAATTCTTCCATTGCCCGGGTAATCCCCACATAACAGAGCCGCCGTTCCTCCTCGATATCCGACAAGTCATCGGATACGATGGACATATAGCTGGGGAACAGGCCATCCTCCATGCCTGCCAGGTAGACATGGGGGAACTCCAGCCCTTTTGCGCTGTGGAGGGTCATCAGCACCACATAGTCGCTGTCTTCTTTTAGGCTGTCAATGTCCGCAACCAGCGCAACCTCCTCCAAAAATCCGCTGAGGGCAGGCGCCTCGGCTGTCTCGTCATAGGCAGCGGCCTTGCTGATCAATTCATCAATATTCTCTATGCGGGCCCGGGCTTCCTCCGTATCCTCTGCTTCCAGCTCCTTCACATAGCCTGTCCCGTCTATAACCTCCTGCAGCACCTGGGACACGCTCAGGTAGCCCAACTTGCTGCGCATGGCTTGGATAAAGTTCACAAAAGGCTTTATCTTCCCGCCGGCCTTGCGGATAGACTGGATTTCCTCCACCTGCCGCAGGGCATTGTAGAAGCTGATGCCCTGCTCCTCTGCATAGGCCTGCACCCGGCCTATGGTAGTGGCTCCTATCCCGCGCTTGGGGATATTGATAATCCGGCGCACAGCCAAATCATCGCTGCCATTGTCAATGGTCTTAAGGTAGGCCAGCAGGTCTTTGATTTCCTTCCTGGCATAGAAATTCACGCCGCCCACAATCCGATAGGGGATGCCTGCCACCACCAGGCGCTCCTCCAACAGCCGGGATTGGGCGTTGGTGCGGTAAAGGACGGCGCAGCCCCCATAACTGCACCTGCCCTCCTGAACTTTGCCCTCTATGTGCTTGATAATGTAATCCGCCTCCTCATAGGCTGTGTCCAGCTGCCGGAAATCAATCCTGCTGCCCCGCCCCTTCTCTGTCCACAAAGCCTTGGGCTTCCTGGCGGCATTATGGGAAATGACCCCATTGGCTGCATCCAGGATATTCTGTGTGGAGCGGTAGTTCTGCTCCAGCTTTACCACCCTGGCGTCCGGATAGATTTCCTCAAAGCTTAGGATATTCTGGATATTGGCGCCCCGGAATTTATAAATCGACTGGTCGTCATCCCCCACCACGCAGAGGTTCCGATACCTGTCCGCCAGCAACTCAATCAGCCGGAACTGAGCCGTATTGGTGTCCTGGTACTCGTCCACCATCAGGTAGCGGAACCGTTCCTGATAATTGCAAAGCACCTCCGGCGCCTGCTCAAACAGCTCCACCGTCTTCCCAATCAAGTCGTCAAAATCCAGCGCATTGTTCTTCTGGAGCATGGACTGGTATTCGCGGTACACTGCCGCCTGCCTTTCCCGCGAAAAATCTCCCATGGCGCGCTTGGCGAACTCCTCCGGAGACACTAGCCTGTCCTTGGCCGCAGAAATGACAGCCAGGAAATTCTTCTCCTTGTGAATCTTCGTGTCAATCTCAAGGCGCCTGCAGACATCCTTCATCACGGCCTTCTGGTCATCCGCATCGTAAATGGTAAAGCTGTTGCCATACCCCAACCGGTCGATAAAGCGCCTTAAAATCCTGACACAGGTAGAATGGAAGGTGGATACCCACACGCCTTCGGAGCCAAACCCCACCAGGCTGTCAATACGATCCCGCATTTCCCCTGCCGCCTTGTTGGTGAAAGTAATGGCCATAATGTGGTATGGGTTCACTCCCTTTTCCTCAATCAGGTAAGCCGTCCGATAGGCCAGCACCCTGGTCTTCCCTGACCCTGCGCCTGCCAAAATCAGCAGGGGGCCTTCCGTACATGCCACGGCTTCCTGCTGCATTGCGTTTAAACTGCCAAATTTGTCCATATCCAATCCTTTCCACTTTCAAACATGTGTTTATTATATTGCATATCCCTCCATTTTTCAACCTGTTTTCCCCCATCCTTGAGAAAAATTTAACAAAACCGCTTGTTTTCCAATTTTTAATACTATATAATGGTTTTTAACACCTGAGATGGGAACACAGAAGAAGAGTGGTTACCGTTTCATTGGCCCTTATGCAGAGAAAGGAATGGTAGAGAATGAACATCGATGAAAAAAATTTATTGAACAGCATATTAGAAAGCCTTTCCCACATTGACTATATCAAGCCAGAAGATTTCCCCAATATAGATTTGTATATGGACCAGGTCACCACCTTCATGGACAGCCAGCTGGCCGTATCGAAGCGCCATCCAGAGGACAAAATCCTCACGAAGACCATGATTAACAACTATGCCAAGAACAACCTGCTGCCTCCGCCCGTAAAGAAGAAATATTCCAAAGAACACCTTTTGGCGCTGGTTTTCATTTACTATTTCAAGCATATCTTAAGCATTGGGGATATCCAGGCCATCCTAAACCCCTTGATGGAGCAGTATTTTTCCCCGAATTTGGATTTCAACTTAGAAGATATCTACTCGGAAGTCTTCCAGCTGGAGGAGCCGGAAGTGCAGAATATGCAGAAGGACATTGCAAGAAAATACAAGACCAGCCAGCAGACCTTCCAGGATGCGCCGCCAGAGGGAAGGGAAGAGCTGCAGATGTTCTCCTT
>CAOKUK010000341.1 GCA_948472595.1 uncultured Eubacterium sp. | reverse complement strand
GGTCTTTTAAAATCATCTTGCGGACAGTCTTCTTCTGATACTGGTAGATAGCCTCGCCCAAAACCTCCAGCCACTCTTCCTTCTCGGCAAAGGCTTCTTCCAGCTTCTCTGTAATCTTTTTGATGTTCTCTTCCCGCACCTGCTTCACATCCGTAAAGACTGCCTCTTCCATTTCCTCGGGGGGAACCAGCTCCTTAATGGCCGCAAACAGCTCCTCGGGCACGGCGCAGCTGGTGTATTCATGCTTAGGCTTGCCTACTTCTGCCACAATTTCATTGATGAAAGCGATGATGGCCTGGTTAATCTCATGGGCCTTGTAAATGGCCTCAATCATCTTATCCTCCGGAACTTCATTTGCCCCGGCCTCAATCATGATGACCTTCTCGCTGGTGGAAGCCACCGTCAGGTTCAAATCCCCGTTCTTCCACTGCTCCTGAGACGGGTTCACCACAAATTCCCCGTCTACCATCCCCATCTGGGTGGTGGCGCATGGCCCTGCAAAGGGGATGTCCGAAATGCTGGTGGCAATGGCAGACCCAATCATGGCCACCAATTCCGGCCGGCACTGGGGATCCACGCTCATTACCAGGTTGTTCAATGTCACGTCATTCCTGTAATCCTTAGGAAATAAGGGGCGCATGGGGCGGTCAATCACCCGGGAGGTCAGGATGGCATTTTCAGACGCCTTCCCTTCCCTCTTATTGAAGCCCCCTGGGATTTTCCCCACAGAGTATAATTTCTCCTCGTATTCCACGCTCAGCGGGAAGAAATCAATCCCTTCCCTGGGCTTGTCGGAAGCCGTTGCCGTGCAAAGCACCACCGTATCCCCATAATGCATGAACGCTGCGCCGTTCGCCTGAGCCGCCACCCTGCCGATATCCACCTGCAGCGTGCGCCCTGCCAATTCCATCGTAAATTGTTTGTACATGTAATTTTCCTGCTAACCCTTCTGTAGCTCTCCTTTCTGAAATAAAAATAACTGCATCGCCAGATGCCAAAAATCCACCTTCCTCAAGGCAAAGGCCTCACAACTCTCGGGCAGAAGATGCCGAAACTACTGAGCCAGGCACAAGCTCCCTCTATGCATCGCTCAGTGGTCTCGGAACCTTTCCCTGCCCTGGGACGCCCCGATTGCCTCTGGCTCCCTCATTCGAAAATAGAGCGGAGAAACCCCGCTCTATCCTCAAAAAGGAACCTACTTCCTAAGTCCCAGACGCTCAATCAGCGCACGGTAGCGGTCAATGTCTGACTTCTTCAGATAAGCCAGCATGCCGCGCCTTTGGCCTACCATCTTCAAAAGCCCGCGCCTGGAATGGTGATCCTTTGGATTCACTTTCAAATGCTCTGTCAGCTCCTGGATCCTGGCTGTCAGAATCGCCACCTGAACCTCCGGTGACCCTGTGTCGTTCGGCGTCCTGCCGTACTCTGCAATAATCGCCTGCTTCTTGTCCTTTGCTATCATGATATAACCTCCTAAAAAATATAAGATTACCGCCCTGCCTCCCCGGCTCCGCCAGGGTTTATGAGATATTAAGTAATGGTTGGAGCATCCGATTACCGAATATGGGCTGCCTCATAAAACGCATGCCTGCAAGCATCCGTTTGAACACTTGCCAGACCTTATTGTAGCACAAGCCCCAGTGCTTGTAAAGAAATTATTTCCCAATTTTCCTTAATTTAAGAAATTAATGTTGGCGCCAATTACCACAGGCTAATCAAAGTCAAATTTCGTATACCGCTTAGCCATGGCTCGGTAACGGAACCGCACCATCTCGTTTTTCTCCAGCACGTCCTTCTCATTCCCCACATACTGGCAGCGGATGCAGTAATACTCGTCCTTTTCTTTATCATAGAACATATCGATGTCCAAATCCCGCATGAAGCAGGAGGGGCACCTGTAATTTAATTTGCCTTTTCCAGATTGAGCCATGTCGCAAATACCTCCCTTTCCGATACCATTTTCTTATAGCCTAATGTGAACATGGGGGAAAATGCATACCCTTCCCTCACATAGCCGACAGCCTCTTGGGAAGACGCAGTCAATGACACCTTTGTCTCGATAGCAGGAATCTCTGCGCTTACGGCTTTTGCCCCCACAAGCTCCGCCTCCCTGCATTTATACTCATAGGAAATCTCTGCGCCGCCATCCCCTTCACACCGCAGGGTGATGCCTGCCATGTCTTCCGGGTACTCTGTGGTGCCGTAGCATGCCACCATGTATTCATGCAATTCCACCTCGGCGTCCGGGTTGCTCATTTCCAGGATGGCCCTTTCTATCTTAATCTTTGAGCTGCCTTCCTCAAAGGAAATCTTGGTCTGCAGCTTGACGGACAGCTCGCAGAATGCAATGTCCACCGGATCCAATGTCAAGATACGGGTCTTGCCTTCCTGGGAAAAATGAGCCTTCGTGCGGCAGAGGCAGAGGTCCACTTCCTCCCCCTGGTAGGAAAGCTTTGCGCTCCGAATGGTACCCTCCCCGGCATAATGGGTAAAATAACCCGCCCGGTATTTCTCTTGAATCAAGAAGGGATAAGAGGCGTCCTGCACATGCTTCGTCCCGATGCCCACCGGCCACTCCAGCTTGGCGGCATAAGGCCGCAAATCCACAATCGCCCCGCCCTGGTCCATATTGACGCAAGCTCTCATGTAAGGGTCGCAGTACCAGAACAGCTGCTTGTCCGACCCATATAAAATATCCCGCCACAGGGCGCATTCCGGTTCCGTATAGGTTTTCTTCTGCCGGTAATAATCCGCAAATTCCGCCATGGTCATGTCCGTCAGCTTGCCTTCCTTCTTCAGCTTGCCATAGTAAGCGCAGCCATCCGTATAAGATTTCAGCAGCAGCTCATAAGGCGCTTCCCAACGCCCCATCTTATTCATCCAGGCAGGCCCTACGAACATCATATTATAGGCATAGCCGTTGTTATACTTTTCCAAATCCCGGTATTGGTCAATCAGGTTATACAGGTAGGGGTACTCCCAGGTCTCGCTGTCATAAATCATCCCCCGCAGCACATTCTGGGGATGCGTCCCAAAATTGGACCCATTCCCATCATAGCATGCAATCAAATCCCTGGACAGATGAGAGATCGGAAGAGCGT
>CAOKUK010000340.1 GCA_948472595.1 uncultured Eubacterium sp. | reverse complement strand
TTTCTGGTACTCAAAGTATATTACATATCCTTGCCTTTCGTCAAGTCGAACTCTAATCTTATTTCTAAAAAAACTATTAATTTTATAAAAATTACCACATTCCTATTGATTTGGCATAATTTGTATGCTATAACTAATGCAGAGATGGCAGTTTGGTTCAGGCAGAAAGGAGCCAACGATTCAGCCAATTACTTACAAGGCAGGGATGGATTCCCGAAGCCAGTCTCTTTTGAGATATTAATCCAATATCATTTATTCCCGCAAGCGCAGCTTATTTGCTTCTTATGGAGGCGATTCCGGGGATATCTGACTTTTCTATCTGTTCGGGCAAGCGCCCGGGCATTTGCTACAGAGGCGTTTTACCCGCCTTTGCATATCATACCCCATACTCACACTTTATAGTATGCGGATAACCGATTTACTTACCCATTAACCTTGCAGCGCCTGCTTCCAAATATTTCTCTGGATAAGTATGTTCCATACCCAGGAGAATTTGCGCATCTCATCCAATAGCCAGTCCATGGCTAACTTCACATTGCCGGGAATCCTTGGCAAAGCCACACCCGCCAGGAATCCTTGGCAAAGCCACACCCGCCGGGAATCCTTGGCAAAGCTACACCCGCCAGGAATCCTTGGCTGCGCAGCCCTTCCCCTTCCAGGAGCGCCTTTACAGCCTGAGGGCCTTTTGGCTTGGGCATGGGAATTCCCCGCAATGGGGCTTTAGACAGCTCCTCAACCATAAAAATAAATTGCTGTTCTGGCAGTGGTGGAGCGATAGGCTCCGCACCTAGGGAAAGAAAAAAGACTTGGGGATTCCCATGGGCTGCAATACTCCCGGGAGCAATCTGGGGCTTTCGGGAAAGAAATTAATATGTCACAAAATACCTTCCAGCGTGAAGGAAAAAAGGAGGGAGCATTCAGACAGGAAATTAGCAACCCATCGTTAAGATGAGAGGTCTTATTCACGAATCAGGATTTTATATTTTACAAAGGAAACAGGGCTGCTGCATGGTTTCGGTTCTTGAGACTGTGCAGCAGCCCTGTTTTTCACTTCTTGCCATAGGCTTATTTTGCCAAAAACTGGTTAATCCTGTCTACTAGGGCGTCTGGCTCCATCCCATGCACCATGGCGGCCTCTGCGATGGTCTCCATCTGGGAAGAAGGGCACCCCAAGCAATGCATCCCAATGTCCAACAGCACAGGGGCAATGTTCTCGTCAATCTGGAGAAGCTCCCCTATCATTGTATCCTTCGTCACTTGCGCCATTTTTGATTCCTCCTTACGCTTTGTCCCTTCCCTGCCATAAGGCAGGGAGGGCTTCCTATTTTCATTGCACAGATTCCATTATAATACCATTTTCCCTTGAATGCAATAAAAATAACCGTGCATTTGCATGGTAAAATTCCATCGAAAGCCTGCAATCATTTGGCAGCGGCGTCTTTGCAGCTTTCCATTAAAAATTGGTAAAATTCCGGCATCCGCCGCTTTATGGAAAGAGGGGCGAAATCCTGGCTTAAAAAGCAGTGCGCCGTGCTCCCGGTGGCATGGAGGATATTATGGGATTCATCGTATACCCGGTAGCTGAGGGTGAACCTAACGCCATTGGCGCGCGCAACCTCTGTCTCTATCTGCACGGCTTCCCCGAACCGAACGGCTTGGCGATATTTGCAGCTGGCCTCCAAGACAGGGATCAGAATCCCCTGCGCCTCTATCTCCTGATAAGGGAAATCCGCCTGCTCCAGATAATCCATCCGAGCCTCCTCAAACCAGCGGATATAATTGGAATGGTGCACCACCAGCATCATGTCTGTCTCATAATATTGCACCTTTTTCACATAAGGCTTTATCTCTTTCATGCAAACCCTTCCTTTCCTGGGACATTTCTGAACTTCCACCCTATTTTAACATTTCCATATTTTAAAATCAATTTATACTTGTAATCCTCGTCCATTTGTATTAAAATAATGTTTAAAGCCGAGGGCGTTCCCCCCAGGAAGGGTACCGGATGCGCCTTGAGGCTATAGACACCATTCATATCATAAGGAGGAAATAAGTATGGCATACGTAATTACTGACGCTTGTGTAAGCTGCGGAACATGTGAGGGAGAATGTCCAGTTGGCGCTATTTCTGCTGGCGATGGCAAATATGAGATCTCTGCAGATACCTGCATTGATTGCGGCACATGCGCAGGCGCTTGCCCAACAGGCGCTATTGAGCAGGGTTAATACTTAATTGGCCGCTGCATATGCGCAGGCGCACAGGCAAGGCCGCCAAACGCAGCATTGCCTGGGGCGCAGGCGCTATAGGGCAGCCCAATCCCATAAAGGACTGCCGCAAAGTAAATTAGCCGTCTGACTGATTTACTTTGCGGCAGATTCTAAGGCAAAAAGGGAACTGGCATCATGGCTATTACAGATGCGCAGTTCCCTTTTTTGCGGCAGAGCTTGAGCCTGACGGCCTATACTGTCAAGTTCGGGTTCAGAGCCTTGTCCTTTCCCAGCTCTTTCTTGGAGCCGGCTTCCTTTTCCCGCTTTCCCTTTTTCTCCCTGCGGAACCTCCTTCCCTTCTGTCGGGAGCGGATGGCTTCATCCAGCTTACGGAACCGTTCCTCCTCAGCCTCATCCTGTTCCCGCATCAGATAGTTCATTTCCTTCAGCACCCGCTCGCCCACTTGCGTCCCAACCTCTTGGCTCAACGCCTGGTTGTTCTCTTCCATGGCTCGCTTCACAATCGTGGTCATCATAGCCTGGAACTGCTCCAGCTTCACGGTGTTGGCTGCAGGGCCGTTATGCCTTTGGGGCAGCACCCTCTGCTCTGGCTCCAGATAATCCCGGTTCATCTGAATTACATTCCCTCCCATCCTGTCTTCCATGTTTTCTTCATGCCCTATGGCTTCGCCATTGTTATGTATCATCATGCGGATGGCCTTGAGCTGGTATCCCTGCTCCTTCCACTCCTTTATCTTGTGAAACTGCGCTATATTCTCTTCTGTATAATAGCGGTGCCCCATTTCATTGCGGGGAATCTGAAGCTCCAGCTCCTCTTCCCAATAGCGCAGGACATGGGACTCAACATTCACGATGTTTGCCGCATCCGAAATCATAT
>CAOKUK010000339.1 GCA_948472595.1 uncultured Eubacterium sp. | reverse complement strand
CATTTCCTTTCGGGTTTCTAGCTTTTGGGGCAAGCTGCATTTTATTATATCACATTCTCCTCCATTAAGCGAAGGAATTTTTCCCTATCCTCATTTTGGCAGATAAATCTGTCTAATTTCTCCAAATTCCGCCCGCACACCCAGGCCTTATTCGCATTGTAATAGTGGTTCGCTATCTTCCAGAACTTCTCTGGGAAAGCCAGCCGTATGTAGAGCTGCCTCTCTTCCTGAGCAGACAGGGGGCGCACATTGCGGTAGGCCTGCAGCATTTCTAAGCCCAAGGCCACGTCCCAGTTATGCTTTTCCAAAATTTTGCGCATAAAATTCCCCAAATCCCCCACCTGCACGTCATAAGAAGCCCTCTCAAAGTTCAGGACCGCAGCCCCCGGCCTGAGGAACAGCACGTTGTGCTGGTTGTAATCCCCATGGCATATCCCGTATACCCCCCTTTCCCCCTCTGCCAGCCCAGCGCCTTCCAATTCCTGCCTCTGCAGCTCGATAATCCTCTGCGCCTCCCCATAAAATACGCTAAAGTTCTTCAAAAAGCCTCTCTCGAATTCATTCTTTTTCTTGCGGGAATTGACATAATTGCGGATTTTCTTCAATTCCCGGGCATGCCTCTCATTTTCCAAGAGCAGCGCATCCCCCCGAACTTGGAGATAACCCGGTATCTCATGGGGGAATGTGCGCAGGATACTATGGATGCCGGCCAGATGGCCAACGGCCTTGTAGATGTCGTCCCGGCTTTTGGCGTCGCACTCCTTGCCTTCGTACCAATCCCTTACCATATAGGCCGTCCCATCTGCATCCTTCGCAATGGCCGCCCCATCTTTCGTCCTGACAATGCAGTCTACCTGCAGGCTTTTGCTCTCTTTCAAAAACTCCAGGAGGCAATGGAGAAATTCTGCCCTTCCCTCCGAGCCTTTATACTCTTTTAAAATTTTCAGCCCCTGGTCCGTGTCGCAGAGCAGGGATCCGCGTCCCTTTGAAATCTGCCGCACTTCAAAAGGGTACTGCTCCAAAATCAGGCTTTCTCGATTAAACACATAAACCCCTCCACCATGATATTCACAAGTTCCATCCTCGTGTCTTTCTATCATATGCGGAGGGGCTTCCCACTATGCCCTTTTATCTGATTTTCTTTTGTCCTTTGCCAGCTGTGACAGGATTTCCGGCTGATTTTGCTCCGGGCACTCTAAGACCTGCTGCAGCAGATATTCCAGCATTTCACCCATCTCCTTGCCCGGCTCCATGCCAAGCCTTATCAGGTCTTTGCCATTGATGGCCAAATCCTTGAGGGTAAGGCACTGCCGCTTGTCCATGGCCTCCCAGTACATCCTCTCAAATTTGTCAATATAGGCAAGCTTCTCCTCACGGTGGTAAGGGCTTTTGGCCAACGCATCCGCCCGCTTTACCGCAAACAAGTCCGGGAACTGCCGCAGGCCTATACGATGGATTGCCCTGCGCACCGGCGCCTCCCGCAAGGTGGGCAGCTCGTCATGGCAATCAGCCCCATTACCCGCTCTATCGTCTCGTTGTCAAATTTCAGCCGGCGCAGGATTTCCCCTGCCATCTGCGCGCCCTTTTTGGGATGCCCGTAAAAATGGTAGATGCCCGCCGCATCCACGCTCTGGCATTCCGGCTTCGCCACATCATGCAGCAGCATCGTCAAGCGCAGCACCTTATCCCCCGGGATATTCTTTAAGGCCACCAGGGTATGCTCCCCCACATTGTAGGAATGGTGCCGGTTATTCTGGGGCGTCGCCATCATTCGGTCAAATTCGGGCAGGAATACCTGGCTCATCCCCGTCTCATAGACAGTCCTCATTTCCTCAGGGTGGTCAGACACCAACAGCTTCACCAGCTCTGCCTGAATCCGCTCTGCGCTGATGGCGCTCAGGTTTTTTGCCAGCGGGACAATGGCTGCTTTCGTGCCTTCCTCAATGGCGAAACCAAGCTGTGCGCCAAAACGCACGGCGCGCATCATGCGCAATGCATCCTCCGTAAACCGTTCCCGGGGGCTGCCCACGCAGCGGATCCTGCCCTCCTGCAAATCCTTAAGGCCGTCAAATGCGTCAATCAGGCCATCCCTCTCATTATAAGCCATGGCGTTTATGGTAAAATCCCTGCGCCTTAAATCCTCCAGAAGATTCGAGGTGAAAGCAACCTCCTTGGGGTGGCGCTTATCCTCATATTCCCCATCAATCCGATAAGTGGTGACCTCAAAGCCCTCCCCCTCCAGCATGACTGTCACCGTCCCATGCTGGATGCCCGTATCAACGGTCTTTGGGAAAAGCCCTTTAACCTGAACTGGGGAGGCCGATGTGGTGACATCCCAATCCTCTGGGGCGCGCCCCAAAATGGTATCCCGCACACAGCCTCCCACAGCATAAGCCTCAAAGCCAGCATCTGTCAATTTATCAATGATATTCCTTACTTTATCCGGCAATTGTATCGGCGGATACTGCATCTTCCTTGCTTTCTTCACCAAATTTCCTCTCCTTCCATCATCTCGTGTATTGGAGCGTCCCTATCTGGCTAAAAGCAAATGCCTACAGCAGCCTCCGTACGGTGATGATGGACCGATAGGTAGCGCTGTCATAGGCGCAAATCCCATATGCCGTCCCTTTGGCATGGACAATCTGCCCATTCCCCATGTAGATGGCCACATGGCCGGAATAACAAATCAAATCCCCCGGCTGGGCATTCTCATAGCTCACCTCGCGCCCCACAGACCTCTGGGCATAGGAGTAGCTGGGAATCCCAATGCCAAAATGCGCATATACATAGCTGGTGAACCCGCTGCAGTCTGCGCCTGTGTGCGGATCCTTCCCGCCCCAGACATAAGGGTTGCCTACGAACTGCAGCGCATAATTGACCACATCGCTCCCACTGATGCCTGTGCTGTACCCGGGATCCTGCCCGCCTCCGCCATTGCCGCCTTCACTGGCTCCGCCGCTGTCGCCGCTTGCGCCGCCAGACTCTCCAGCCTCGCTGCCAGAGCCGCTGCTCTCATTGCTCCCGCCGCCAGATTCCTGGCCGCCGCCATTGTCAGCCGGGGCGCTGGCCTCACTCTGGCTGCTCGCCCTGGCGGCCACTGCAGCCGCTGCCGCTGCC
>CAOKUK010000338.1 GCA_948472595.1 uncultured Eubacterium sp. | reverse complement strand
GCTGCAATTGAAATGCAGTTGTGGATAAACATTTTGCCTACTGCACAATTGGAATTGGGCATAAAAGGCATTGATATTGTGAAAAATGTAGATATGTACGAAAAGGCGCAATGCGTTGGCTGAACGCTGCATCCTTTTTACATTTTATATATCGTACCCATGAAAAAATACTTAACTGGCAAAATAAAATTTCTTGTTATGCGAATGGCGCAAGGGACGCCGGCGCTGGGGAAATCGAATTACAGCAAATAATGCTTGCAATATACCCCCATAGGGTATATAATGGATGTGGAAAAAGGATTTAAGGATAAAGATTATTTATGCAATCACAGAAGGAGTGAGGCTATGCCGGAACAAGACATGGGATGCTGCAGCCATAGGACCAAGGAGCGCCCGGAAAGGGAGCTTAAGGATTTAATCCACCGCCTCAACCGCATTGAGGGGCAGATTCGGGGAATTAAGGGGATGGTGGAGCGGGGCGCCTATTGCCCAGACATCCTGGTGCAGGTGGCGGCGGCAAATGCGGCTTTGAATAGCTTTAATAAGGTGCTGTTGGCGAGCCATATTAAGACTTGCGTGACCCAAGATATACGGGAGGGGAAGGAAGAGACGGTGGAGGAGCTGCTGGAAACTTTGCAGAAATTGATGAAGTAAACGAGTTAGTGTTTGGAAAGCTTTTTGGGAGGCGAAAATGGAACAGTATACAGTGACAGGAATGAGCTGCGCAGCCTGCAGCGCCAGGGTGGAAAAGGCGGTGACTAAAGTGCCGGGGGTTACGGCATGCTCTGTCAGCCTGCTTACCAATTCCATGGGCGTGGAGGGTGAGTTCTCCAGCCAGGAGATTGTCGCAGCGGTGGAAGAGGCGGGGTATGGAGCCAAGAAGAAGGGGGAGGGGCAGGAAGCTGTCGGGAAGACGGCTCTCCAGGAAGGGGAAGAGCTGCTGAAAGACAGGGAGACGCCTTTGCTTCGGCGGCGTTTGCTGGCTTCCTTGGGATTTTTGCTTGTGCTGATGTACCTCTCTATGGGGCATATGATGTGGGGGTGGCCGCTGCCGGCAGTGATAGCGGAGAACCATGTGGGCATGGGGCTTTTGCAGCTCCTTTTGACCATTGCCATTATGGCAATCAATCAGAAATTTTTCAAAAGCGGCTTTCGGGGGCTTATCCATGGCGCGCCGAATATGGACACCTTGGTGGCTCTGGGGTCAGGCGCAGCTTTTGTGTACAGCGCCTATGCTTTATTTGCTATGACGGACGCCCAGATGCGGGGGGATATGGGCGGCGTGATGGGCTATATGCATGAGTTTTATTTTGAATCTGCCGCCATGATTCTGACTTTGATTACCGTGGGGAAAATGCTGGAAGCCCGTTCGAAGGGGAAGACTACGGACGCCCTAAAGGGCTTGATGAAGCTGTCGCCTAAGACGGCAGTCCTGCTGTCGGATGGGGCGGAAGTGGAGGTCTCCATTGACCAGGTAAAGAAAGGCGATATTTTCCTGGTGCGCCCTGGGGAAAATATCCCCGTGGACGGCATTGTGCTAGAGGGAAGCAGCGCTGTCAATGAGGCGGCGTTGACAGGGGAGAGCATTCCAGTGGATAAATCGGCGGGCGACAGCGTTTCCGCCGCCACCACCAACCAGTCCGGCTTCCTAAAGTGCCAGGCGTCCAGGGTGGGGGAGGATACCACGCTGTCCCAGATTATCCAGATGGTAAGCGATGCGGCCGCCACAAAGGCGCCGATTGCCAAGGTGGCGGATAAGGTCTCCGGCATATTTGTGCCGGCGGTCATCGGCATTGCCCTTGTGACGCTGGCCGGCTGGCTATTGGCAGGCCAGACGGTTGGATTTGCCTTGGCAAGAGGGATTTCCGTTTTGGTCATCAGCTGTCCCTGCGCCCTGGGCCTGGCCACTCCGGTGGCCATAATGGTGGGCAACGGCATGGGCGCAAAAAGCGGCATTATGTTTAAGACGGCAGTGTCATTGGAAGAAACAGGGAAAATGGAGATTGTGGCGCTGGACAAAACGGGGACGATTACGAATGGGGAGCCGAAGGTTACGGATTTAGCGCCGGCTTTGGGGGTCTCCCAGGAAGAGCTGCTTTTGACAGCCTGCGCTTTGGAGCAGAAAAGCGAGCATCCCTTGGCAAAAGCCGTTCTGGAATATGCCCGCAGGAAACAGGTGAAGCCGCCGGAAGCCACGGAATTTCGGGCGTTGCCAGGAAATGGGCTGTCTGGCGTTTGTCAAGGGGAGGCTGTCTATGGCGGGAATTACAATTTTATCCAAAGCCATGCAGAGGTTCCAGGGAGCCTGCAGCGCCGCGCAGAAGAGTTGGCGGAAGAAGGGAAGACCCCCCTGTACTTTGCCCGCAATGGGAAGCTGGCCGGCATCATTGCCGTGGCGGATTTGATGAAAGAAGACAGCGCCCAGGCGATTAAAGAACTGCAGGATATGGGAATCCGGGTGGTCATGCTGACCGGAGATAATGAAAGGACAGCCAGTGCCATTGGCCGGCAGGCGGGCGTGGACCAAGTGATTGCCGGGGTGCTGCCGGATGGGAAGGAAAGCGTTATCCGCAGTTTGCAGGAGCAGGGGAAGACTGCCATGGTGGGGGACGGCATCAACGACGCCCCTGCCCTGACCAGGGCGGATATGGGCATTGCCATAGGCGCAGGCACGGACATTGCCATAGATGCGGCGGACATTGTGCTGATGAAAAGCAGCCTTCGGGATGTGCCGGCCGCCATCCGCCTGAGCCGTGCAACCCTGAAAAATATCCATGAGAACCTGTTCTGGGCATTCATTTACAATATCATTGGAATCCCCTTGGCGGCAGGCGTCTTCATTCCCCTGTTCGGCTGGCAGCTGAACCCCATGTTTGGCGCAGCCGCCATGAGCCTGTCCAGCTTTTGCGTGGTGACAAACGCCTTGCGCCTGAACCTTGAGAATATCTACAGCACAAAAAGGGATAGGGCGAGTAAGCGAAATGGCACAAGAAGAAGGGGCGTTACGGCTGATGGCCAAGAAAAAGAAAATCAGATTGAGGAGGAAAAAACAATGGAAAAAACAATGAAAATCGAAGGAATGATGTGCGGGCACTGCGAGGCAAGGGTAAAGAAGTGCTTG
>CAOKUK010000337.1 GCA_948472595.1 uncultured Eubacterium sp. | reverse complement strand
CGAGGGGGAGGTAGAATACCTGGAGGCTGCCAACAACCTGGAGAACGAGGGGCTTGGAACCCGCAAAATCCCCTTCTGCAAGGAGCTGTATATTGAGCGGGAGGATTTTATGGAAGAGCCGCCGAAGAAGTATTTTCGCCTGTTCCCAGGGAACGAAGTGCGCCTGATGCATGCGTATTTTGTGAAATGCGAAAGCTTTGTGAAGGATGAAAATGGGAATGTGACGGAGGTCCATGTCACCTATGACCCGGAGACCAAGGCAGGGAGCGGGTTTACCGGCCGCAAGGTGAAGGGGACGATTCATTGGGTGCCTGCGCCCTTCGCCCAAGAGTGTGAGGTGCGCCTGTATGAAAATTTGGTGGATGAGGAAAAGGGCGTATACAACAAGGAGGATGGGAGCCTGAACCTGAATCCCAATTCCCTTACGGTCCTTAAGGGCTGCATGGCGGAGCCTGCCCTGGCGGAGGCAGAAGCCTATGACAGCTACCAGTTCGTGCGGCAGGGGTTCTTCTGTGCAGACGCCAAGGATTCTAAGCCAGGCGCCTTGGTCTTCAACCGGATTGTTTCCTTAAAGAGTTCTTATAAGCTGCCCACCTAAGCAGCGGCGTATCAGGAGGAGAATGGTATGAATTTGTTTTCTGGGTTGGAAAAGTTCGGTTTGAAGTCTGTCTCGTCCATGCAGGTGTTCGAAGAAGAGAAGAAAGAAAAAAATGAAGGGGGGGACGCCGCCAAGACGGAAATTGTCCATACGGAGGAAGAATTCCTTTTTGACAAAAAAATGGTCTGCGGCGTCTGCGACAAGGAGTTTAAGACTAAGAGGGTAAAGAACGGAAGGGTGAGGATGCTGAAGTCAGACCCGGATTTGAGGCCCAGGTTCCAATTTATAGACACGTTGAAATATGGGGTCACATCATGCCCCTTTTGCGGGTATACGGCCATAAACCGCAATTTTGAGCATTTGGCGCCGGTGCAGGAGAGGCTAATCCGAGAGCAGATTTCCTCCCAGTTCCGTCCCACCATGCAGTACGACGGCGCCACGATTCCATACGACATGGCGATTGACCGCTATAAGCTCTCCTTGGTGAACGCCATCGTGAAGAAAGGCAAGGCCAGCGAGAAGTCATACATCTGCCTGAACTTGGCATGGCTGCTGCGGGAGAAGGCCTCGACCATGCCTGAGGGCACGCCAGGGGAGAAGGCCGCCAAGGCAGAGTGTTTGAAAGAAGGAGAGACCTTTTACGAACAGGCTTACGAGGGGTTCATGAAGGCCATCAGCCAGGAAATGTACCCAATGTGCGGCATGGAGCAGAGCACGGTGGACTACCTGCTGGCCTACATGGCATTCCACTTTAAGAAATACGATATTTCAGCGAAATTCCTCACAAGCGTGGCTACATCGCCGTCTGCAAGCCGCCGCGCAAAGGACATGGCGTTAGACCTTAGGAATGAAATCCGGACAATCCTTGCCAAGCAGAGGAAATAAGGATATGACAGCAATTCAGGTTTGGAAACAGAAAATTAGATTTGGAGGCGGAAAATGAAAAAGCGTGCGAAATTTGTGGTAATTGGAATCCTTGCCATAGCCGTTGTGGCGATTGGCCTTGTGGTTTACAATACAGAGAAGCAGAAGGCAGAGGAGCAGGCTGCCGAAGCCAAACGGATAGAGGAAGAGCAAAAAGCACAGGAGGCCGCCCGAAAGGCTGCGGAAGAATACCAGGCACAGGCTAACGCTTACATGGAGGAGAAAAAGTATGACGAGGCCAAAGAGGCTATGAAAAAAGCCCTAGAGCAGACGCCGGACAACACCTCCCTGGCTGCGGAGGCCGAGGAGCTGAGCCAAAAAGCCGAGGAGCTGAAAGGCTACCAGTCCACCATGGAGGCCGCTAGGAAAGCCATAGAGGAAGACGACGCCAAGGCGCTTGACAAGCTCCAAGACAGCGAGGAGGGCAAGGCGCTGGCCAAAATGGCGGAGCAGGAGGGCAGCTATATCTATTACCTGGAAGGCGAAGGCACGGGGAAGGGGATTGGATTTTATACTTTTGAGGACTGTGAGTGCGATCAGTGGTACTATGGCGACTATGTGGACGGCAAGCGGGAAGGCAAGGGAATCTGGTACTACGCCAGCAGCCATACGGAAGACGGGAAGCTCTATAAGGAAGTCTACAATGGGCAGTGGAAGAAGGATAAGCCAAATGGCAAGGGACGCCAGCTCATCGCCCTAGGGGACACCGTTGACACAAACCAGAAATTCAAGGTGAAAAACGGCCTGTTCTGGGGCACTTACAAGATTGAAGATACCTTAGAGGACGGCACGAAGGTGAGCGGGAAGTATAAGCTGAAAAAGGGGAAATACGTGACCATTTCAGATGAGGAGCTGGAGAAGAACAACTTTGAGGTGCCCAAAGACCCCCACCTGGCCATTGCTTTTTTATATGACGGCAAAGGGGAGGTCAGAAGCTGCACCATGATTTACGCCGAGGACGCCACAAAGGGCGTGAAGCATTTTTATTAAAAGCAGAAACATTAGGAGGCGGCAAGGTCATGCCAAAGAATCTTCCAGACAGGGTATTGCGGGACATCATATCAAATGCCAGGAGATATGGGGTAGAAAAGGTGATTCTTTTCGGCTCCCGGGCAAGAGGGACAAACCGTGAAAGGAGCGATATTGACATTGCCGTTAGCGGAGGGGATTTTGACGGCTTTTCCTGGAGCCTGAAGGAAACGGCATGGACCCTTCTTTCCTTTGACATTGTGGATTTAGACCAAGGAATCAGCGCAGGGCTGAAAGGCGAGATTGAAAGGGATGGCGTCACAATATATGAAAAAGCATGATAACTTCAGGGACAGCCTGCAGGCGCTCAAGAAGGTAAAATTCCATTTGGCTGCAGAAGATGAGATTTATAGGATGGGAATTGTCGGGCAATTTAACCTGACCTTTGAGCTTGCATGGAAGAGCCTTCAGGCAACGCTCCAAATGCACGCTGTCCTAGGAGCGCAGACAGGTTCCCCTAGGGATATTCTAAGGCTGGGGTTTCAAGCAGGCTTTTTGGACGATCCAAATGTGTGGCTGCTTATGTTGAAGAAAAGGAATGTATCCATCCATGTTTACAAGGAAGAAGAGAT
>CAOKUK010000336.1 GCA_948472595.1 uncultured Eubacterium sp. | reverse complement strand
CGCCAATGGCTTCCATAGCTGCACAACCCCCGTCGAAACCAGTACAACCCCTGGTCTTGCTGAAAGGTATTTTGCAAGTGCTATTATACCCGCAATTTTCTGCTTTTGTCAAGCCTTTTTTTCAACAGGCACTAGCATAAATGCTGCATATGTGCTAAAATTGACCCAGGAGGATAAATTTGGGTAACTAGGAAGTGCAAAATGGCAGCAGCCTGGGCAGCCTTAAGAAGCGCAGAATAGTTACCGTTATTTTGGCAGTCATTGCCAGGTTACCAAAGGGTGATTGCACACAAACAGGAGGTGCAAATGAGTGATTATCAAATAGAGACAAAATGCATCCAATCGGGCTGGCATCCGAAGAAGGGGGAGCCGCGGGTGCTCCCAATTTACCAGAGCACTACGTACAAGTACGATACCAGCGACCAGATGGGCAGGCTGTTTGATTTGGAAGAGAGCGGGTATTTCTACACCAGGCTCCAGAACCCCACCAACGATTTTGTCGCACAGAAAATCTGCGAGCTGGAGGGCGGCGCGGCGGCCATGCTGACGTCTTCCGGGCAGGCGGCGAATTATTACGCAGTGTTCAATATCTGCGAGGCAGGCGACCACATGGTCTGCTCCTCGGCCATTTATGGCGGGACATTTAATTTGTTCGGGGCTACTTTGAAGAAGCAGGGAATTTCCTGTACCTTCATTGATCCGGACGCTTCTTCCGAGGAGATTGCGGCAGCCTTCCAGCCCAACACGAAGCTGCTGTTTGCAGAGACATTGGCCAACCCGGCGCTGGTTGTCCTGGATATCGAGCGGTTTGCAAAAGTGGCTCATAGCCATGGCGTCCCGCTGATTGTGGACAATACCTTCCCCACGCCCATCAATTGCCGCCCCTTTGAATGGGGAGCCGATATCGTGACCCATTCCACCACCAAGTATATGGATGGGCATGCCATGTGCGTGGGAGGGTGCATTGTGGACAGCGGCAATTTTGACTGGGAGCGGTATCCGGAGCGCTTCCCGGGGCTGACCAAGCCGGATCCCACTTACCATGGGGTGGTCTACACGGAGCGGTTTGGAAAGGGCGCTTACATCACCAAGGCCACGGTGCAGATGATGCGGGATTTGGGCTCCATCCAGTCGCCCCAGAATGCGTTCTTGCTGAATGTGGGCTTGGAGACGCTGCACCTTCGGATGCCGCGCCACTGTGAGAATGCCCAGAAAGTGGCAGAGTATCTTGAGGCTCATGACAAGGTCGCCTGGGTAAATTATGCCGGGCTGGAGCATAATAAATACCATGCGCTGGCGCAGAAGTATATGCCCAACGGCACCTGCGGCGTCATTTCCTTCGGGCTGAAGGGCGGCCGGGACGTGTCTGTCGGGTTTATGGATAAATTGCAGATGATTGCCATTGTCACCCATGTAGCCGATGCCAGGACCTGCGTACTGCACCCTGCCAGCCATACTCACAGGCAGATGACGGATGAGCAGCTCCTAGAGGCAGGCGTTGCGCCGGATTTAATCCGTCTTTCCGTAGGCATTGAAAATGCAGAGGACATTATTGCAGATTTGGAACAGGCCCTTAAGACAGTGAAAGCGCTGTAATGGTTACGAATAATTGAGATTTGGAGGAGTTAGCGATGAGAAAAATTCTATTTGCAGCATCTGAGTGCGTGCCTTTTATCAAGACCGGCGGGTTGGCCGATGTATGCGGGGCGCTGCCCAAGGAATTTGACAAGGAGGAGTGGGATATCCGCGTGGTAATCCCCAATTACACTTGTATCCCGGAGAGCTGGAGGAACCAGTTTGAGTATGTGACCCATTTTTACATGAACTGCGGGAGTTACATACAGAATAAGTATGTGGGCGTCCTGCGCTACAAGATGGATGGGATTACCTATTACTTTATTGACAATCAGGAGTATTTTGACTGCTTCCTGCCTTATGGGGATATCCGCAGGGATGTGGAGAAGTTTGTCTTTTTTGACAAGGCTGTGCTGAGCATGCTGCCGCTGATTAATTTCCAGCCCCAGATTATCCATTGCCATGACTGGGAGACAGGGTTTATCCCGGTATACTTAAAGACCGAGTTCCAGGGTGATATGTTCTTCTGGGGCATGAAATCCATCATGACCATCCACAACCTGAAATTCCAGGGGATTTGGGATGTGAAGACCATGAAGGGGCTGACGGGATTGCCGACAGATTTGTTCGTGCCGGATAAGCTGGAGTTCAAGAAGGACGCCAACATGTTAAAAGGCGGCCTGGTATATGCAGATTATATCACTACCGTCAGCGACACCTATGCCCAGGAAATCCAGACGAACTATTACGGCGAGGGCTTGGAGGGCCTCCTTTCTGCCCGGCATATGGATATGCAGGGGATTGTCAATGGGATTGACTACGGCGTGTACAACCCGGCTACGGATGAGAAGATTTACGTGAATTTTGACGCAGGCAACCACAGGAAGAAGAAATTCATGAACAAGGAGAGGCTCCAGCAGGAACTGGGCCTTGCTGTGGATAAGAAAAGGTATATGATTGGCCTGATTTCCAGGCTGACAGACCAGAAGGGTCTTGACTTGATTAACTACGTGATTGAACGGATTGTTGACGATTATACCCAGCTTGTGGTCATTGGGACGGGGGATCCTCAGTATGAGAACATGTTCCGCCATTTTGCCTGGAAGTATCCGGACAGGATTTCTGCGAACATCTGCTATTCGGACGACCTTGCGCATAAGCTCTATGCAGCGGCGGATGCGTTCTTGATGCCGTCCCGGTTTGAGCCTTGCGGGCTGACCCAGATGATATCCTTCCGTTATGGGACCATCCCCATTGTGCGTGAGACAGGCGGCCTGAAGGACACGGTGCAGGCCTACAATGAATATGAGAATGTGGGCGATGGCTTCTCCTTTACCAATTACAATGGGGAGGAAATGCTGAACGTCATCAATTACTCCAAGCATATTTACTTTGATAAGAAGCGTCAGTGGAACCAGATGATTGACCGGGCAATGGCCAATGACTATTCCTGGAATGCCTCAAAGTTCCGCTATGAGGGCCTGTATAAGTACTTGATGGGCGAGTGTTAGGAAATGGATTGCAGAAGAATGACAGTGGAGGGGCGCTGTCATTC
>CAOKUK010000335.1 GCA_948472595.1 uncultured Eubacterium sp. | reverse complement strand
GCTCTTCCGATCTCTTTCCTTTCTTATTGTCTCACAGCCCCCGCTGCCCGCAATATGGCATTGTAAATCCCCTGGGCTGCCTGGCGCTGGTATGTTGAAGACGCAAGCTTTTGAAGCTCTTCCTGGTTCGTCATATACCCCACCTCAATGGAGACTGTGGGAACCTTGCTGCTGCGCAGAAGGTAGTCCCGGTTGCCTGGGAAAACGCCATTCGCCTTGCTCCCAAGCGCCTTTGACACCTCCTCCAAGCAAATCCCTGCCAACTGCTGGCTGCCGTCCCCTTTCGCTTCATCGTACATAACCTCTGTGCCGTTCTCCTCGGACATCTGCCCATCGGCAGAGGAATTGCTATGTATGGTGAGGAAAAAATCTGCCCGGACTTCCTCTGCAAGCCGGATCCTCTCCTCATAGGAGGGATTCTTGTCCTCTGTCCTGGTATAGTACACCCCAATCCCCTCGCCGCCCTCATCCAGAAGGGACTTCAACTCCAGGACAATCGAAAGGTTCAGGTCTTTTTCCATTAATTTCTGCTTGACGTCGCCAAAGGCGCTCCCCCCATGCCCTGCGTCAATGACCAGAATCTTGTCATAGACTTGCCAAGGCCGATAGAAATCTACGTGCAGATACCCATTTTCCACCTTGCTTTCCGCTTCATAGACAGCATCCATAGCCACTTCAATCAGGCCGTCTTCCATGCGCATGCCCTTTATGTGGTCCGTCCTGGCCAAAAGGGCATTGCCGCCCAAATAATCCTCCTTTGCCCCTGGAATCCGAATGGCAATCAAATGCCCCATATAGTCGTTTTCAACGGTCACCCCCTCCTTTCCCAGGCCCTGGGGAAGCTTCACTGACAGCTGAGGCCTATGCACCCCAACGCCTTCCTGTGATAAGCCATAGAACGCATAGAGCTGCAAGCCTTCCATCTGCTCCCGCTTGGCCTCCCTGCTGTGGATGGCGGAAAAATGTGTCAATGCCGCCAGGGCAGCCATAAGCATCGCCAGCAAAGAGGCTGTCGAAACAATCAGTATCCTTCTTTCCATATGCCGTCCCTTCCTAAGATTCCCTGCGGGGAATTTCATTTCCAGCATAGGGCTGGGGCTTCGGCCTGGGCGGCTTCGGCCCTAAGAATTGGTAAAAATATGCCTTTATCATGCCATTGTATATCTTGCGGTTCTTGTCCGCTTTCCGCCCTATGTACTTCTGGGCATCCTCATAGGCAGTGACCAGATAGGCAGACCAGCTGTCCAGCCGCCCCAAGGCCTCGCCAATCTCCCGATAAAGCCCCGGCAGGCTTTCCTTGTCCTCTAAACGCTCCCCATAGGGGGGATTGCCAATAAGGAAGCCATACTTCTTGGGATGGCTCAGCTGGCTGACAGGACGCTGCTGGAAATGGATCAAATGCTCCACGCCCGCCCGCCTCGCATTCTCCCTGGCGGCCCTTACAACCTGCCCATCAATGTCGTAACCCTGGATATCCACTTCTATCTCCAAGTCCACCTGCTCCTGCGCTTCCTCCACAATCTCCTGCCACAGCTGCGGATCGATCAGGTTTGTCCAGCCTTCCGCCGTAAAGCTGCGGTTCATGCCCGGCGCCATGTTGGCAGCCATCATGGCAGCCTCAATGGGAAATGTGCCGCTGCCGCAGAAAGGATCCACCAGAATCCTGTCCTTCTTCCAAGGCGTCAGCATCAGCAAGGACGCCGCCAGAGTCTCCGAGATGGGAGCCTTGCCTACATGGGGGCGGTATCCCCGCTTGTGGAGGGAATCCCCTGTGGTGTCCAAGGCCACAGTCACCTCATCCTTCATCAAAAACAGACGCAAGGGATAGTCAGCCCCATCCTCCGGAAACCAGCTTGTATGGCAGGACTCCTTAAGCCTCTCCACCATTGCCTTCTTGGTAATGGATTGGATATCCGTGGCGCTGAACAGCTTGCTCTTCACGGAAGAGGCCTTCGCCACCCAAAACCTCCCGTCCAAAGGGATGAAATCCTCCCAGGGGACGCCTCGAATCCCCTGGAACAATTCCTCAAATGTCTCGGCATGGAACTGGCCTGCCTTCAGGAGCACCCGCTCTGCGGTCCGCAGGAAAATGTTGGCCCTGCAAATGGCCTCTGCGTCCCCTAAGAAGCTCACCTTCCCATCCTCCACTTTCTCAACCTCGTAACCTAAGTCATATATCTCTCTTTTCAGCACCGCCTCCAAGCCAAAATGGCAGGGGGCAATCAATTCATATGTCCTCATCTTCGTTCTCCATTAAGCTCCCTTTTGCATCCTGTCGCAACGATATTCCTGTTACTATATTATAGTTTCCAAATCCCGCTGTCAATCCTTTTATGCATTTTGAATCGCCGCCTGGATGCCGCCCACCAACGACATGGCCTGATACCCTTCCCGGCTCAGGTCCTTTGCCGCCATTAGGCTGCTGGATCCCCTGTCACAGTAAAACAAGTATAGCTTATCCTTAGGCAGGTATTTTTGGAACATCTTCAAATCCCCATATGGTATGTTTCTGGCTCCCTCCACATGGACTTCCTCAAATTCCTCCCTGCTGCGCAGGTCAATGACCCATGCGTCCGGGCGTTTGCGGTAAGCGTTAAATTCCCGAATGCCAATTGCCCGAAACCCCATGCCACCACTCCTTTTTCTATTAATTTCCTATAAGATAAAAACAGATTACCAGAAGTGCCTCCTGGTAATCTGTTCCTACATTATATTATGCTATTTCTCCCTTATGGTGCCTGTTAGCGGGAATAAGAATCTGTGCCGTTTGACCCGCTTGCGTTCTTGGTGCTGTTCTTAGAGCCATTCTGGGAATATGCGTTCTTGGCATTATTCTGGGAGCTTGTGTTCTTAGCGTTGTTCTGGGAATTTGCATTCCTTGCGCCGTTGTGGCAATCCTTCATGCCAGACTCGTTTGTCCCATTGGTTCCCTTGTTCTGCATATCGCTGTTTTTAGCCATTTTCATTTCCTCCTAACTGTTTGCTCTATTGCTTACTTGCCATACTAGTATCTGAAAAAGGAGAAATTTTATTCATGTAATTTTTAAAATATCCCGGCAATGAGAAAAGGCCAGCGGGGGAACCACTGACCTTTTCTATGAGGGGAGTATAAATAATTAATAAGGGGTATAACTTTGTAAAAA